>JBDQPD010000158.1:0-6049 GCA_040260805.1 Myxococcota bacterium
GAGGGAGGGTTTGAGGAACGGCTAAGACAAAACGCTGCAGCTGCTGCACCTTATTCGTCACACGCGTCCTCAGCCTCTTTGTGCACCCAAAAGAAGAACCGCCCCGGCAACCTCGTGGAGACGGGACGGCTCCTCGCTCTGAAAACATAGGGTTTTCACGAGACTAACTGGTGGAGGCGCCGGGAATTGAACCCGGGTCCGAAAGCCATCACAGGTAGGCACTACAGGTTTAGTCGTTGATTTGAATGTCCCCGTTTGGCGCCCAACGACAGGCTACGCCCAGGGAGTGACTTGACTGATCAGACGGTTGCGCGCCCAAGCCCACTTGCAACCGACGCCCATCTGGTTTTGACACAGAGGCCCCACGGACGATGGAAACCATGGCTCTGTGGACGTCACAGGTTTTTAAGCTGCGAGCGCCATTTCGAAATCGTCGTTTGCGATTATCATAGTACGCCTTGCTAACCCGGCCTGGCGCCCCGGGACCTGCTCCTGTCCTGCTCCGTACCCCCGTCGAAGGCCCTTCGCCCCCCTATGGGTACAGTCTAAGGCAGTTTGTCAGCGGGTGCTACCTTTGTCTTTACAGGCTGCTACTTCATCTTTGGAAAGTAGCGGTAATGCCCGGTGATCGGGTAGCTAAAGAGCATGTTCTCGAGCTCGGGTCCGGCGCCGATGTTGTGCACGATCAGCGGCGTGCCGAGCATGCTCTTCTTGTCGGTCACGATCCCGATATGCGGCAGGTTACCGCGTGGACCGACCATCCAGGTGACCAAGTCCCCGGGCAGGTAGTCTTTGGCGCGTTTGGTGACCTTAAGCGAGGCGCCCTGGCGCTCGAAGTAGCGCCGTAAGTTGGGCACGCGCCGGTGGTCGATGTTGCGATCGGCGCGCTTGAGCCCCCAGTTCTTTGGGTACTTGCTAAAGGATCGGCGCATGTCCTCATGCACGAGCTTTTGCAGGTCAATCCCGAGCTTTCGGTAGCTGCGGATGATCACGTCGGTGCACACGCCGGTGCCAGGCGGGACGTCGCCGCCTGGATACTTGAGCTTGACGTAAGCCGGCGTGTAGACCACCCGCTGCTGCGTGCGCTCATGCGCTGCGCTCACCAAAGCCTGAGGGCTGAGTAAGAGCGCAACGCTGAGCAGCATGACAGCCCCCTAGCCTAGGGCTGCGGCGTGCAACCGATCACCGCCAGCTTGGAGGTGGCGGTCATGACGACGAGGTGTGGCTGTCGGTTGATCGAGGTGAACTGACCGCTCAGGATGACGGGCTCGCCATCGAGGGTGATCACACGAGCCGTAGGTCCGACGCGAGAGTCCATGATCTGGACCCGGCGCTCGCCGCCACCCGCCACCGAACGAGCGAGGAAATCGCCCGTGTCGTCGATGCTCAGCCAGCTGGGCAACCCGGTGGTCTGGATGTCGGCGCGCAGACGCTGGAGCTCGCGTCCCTCCTGACCCTGCGGCGGGCTGATGTAGAACAAGGACGTCAGCCCATTGTTCTGCGCCGCAGCAAAGACATCAGCGGTGCTGGTCGCCACCTTGACCGGCGAGAAGTCGAGCTCGCCTTCGACCACGTGCCCCGAGGTGTAGGTGCGCAGTAAATCGCCGCCTTGCTCGCCCACCTCGGTGCGCAGATAAAACCCGGTCGTGGGCGCCACGGCTCGGAGCGTCGGCACCGGCGTTTGCCCGGGCTGGCGCAGGGCGTCGGCGCGCGGGTTGTTCTCACTCAAGGCGTTGCCGCTAAAGTTCAAGGTCACCACGCCGGCGTCAAAGATCGTGGCGTTGCTGCCGTCTTGATTTTGAATCGGGTCCCCGTTGTCGTCGAGCTGCAGGACCTCGCTTTGTCCGTAGACAAACTGACTGTTCGACGCCCAGTCGCCTGCGGCGCCCACACGGTAGCCGTCGGCTGCGCCGTCTTCAGGATAACTCAGCGACGTCACCAGCTGGTTGTTTTGAATCTGCGCCATGTCAACGCTCGCCTCGAGACCAAACATGATGACATCAGGATCATCGGGTCGGATCGAGATCCAGCGCGGGTAATCGCCCCCTACCCGAACGAAGCTCTGGATCTGCACGATGCCTTGCGCCACGTCAGCCACCACGATGTCGCCGTCGGCGAAGCCAACGACCGCTCGGGATCCTGAGACATCGAGCGACACCGGGTCACCACCTTGTCGCAGGGTGACCGAGCGCTGAACCACGCCGCAGTACGGCCACGGCTCGATCTCGCAGATTGCGCTGCACCCGTCATAGGCGCGGCGGTTTCCGTCATCGCAGGCTTCACCAAACTGGAGCACTCCATCTCCGCAGGGTGGAGGCTCGCACTGAGCGGTGCAGCCGTCGCCGTCAAAGTCGTTCCCGTCGTCGCAGTATTCGTACAGCGCCGGGCGACAGAAGCCCCAGGTACACTCTTCCTCGCCCCGGCAGGGGTTCTCGTCATCGCATACGGCGCCAGAGCCTTGACCCACGTCGCGGATCACTCCGTCACCGCAGCCCGCGATCGTGCAGTCGTTCGTGCAGTCGTCGTCGTTGACCTGATTACCGTCGTCGCATTGCTCAAGGCCCTCGTGCAGCTCGCCATCGCCGCAGCTTGAGCGGGTGCAGTCGTTGCGGCATTCGTCATCGTCGTAGTCGTTGCCATCGTCGCAGGCTTCGTAGCCCGGCTGCCCAAGCTCAATATCACCGCGCCGGACGCCGTCACCGCATCGAGCGAGGCGACAGGTCAGCAAGCAGCCGTCGTTGTGGTCGTCGTTGCCGTCATCACACGCTTCAAAGCCGATGCGCTCGCAGACCGTGCCGTTGCAGGTCTCGTTGGCTGGGCATAGAGGGTTCGCAGGGTCGCATACGGTCCCCGATCCAATGTCCAGATCGAGTCGAGTGATCCCGTCACCGCAGCGCGCCTGAACGCAGTCGGTCCGGCAGTCATCAAAATGGTTGGGGTTGCCGTCATCGCATTCTTCGTAGCCGGGCATCCCGGCGTTGATGTCGTCGCGGATCACGCCATCACCGCAGTGGGCGATGCGGCAGTCACTCAGGCAGCTGTCGTTGTCGAAGTCGTTCCCGTCGTCGCACTCTTCGCTGAAGTGCAAGACGCCGTCGCCGCAGACCGCAGGCTCGCCAGCGCAGACCGAAGAGCAGCCATCACCGTCGCTTAGGTTGCCATCATCGCATTGCTCATCTTGGTCCAAGACGCCGTCGCCGCAATAAGGCTGCAGGCAGTTGCTGCGGCACGCGTTCGGCTCCTCGTCGTTGTTCTCGTCACCATCGTCGCATTGCTCGCCCCAGCCTTCGCAAGCCCCTTGGACGCAGATCTGAAAGCCCGGACAGGCGATGTTCTCGTCACCGCCGCACGCATCACCCGATCCGTCTTCGCCCTGACGGACACCGTCACCGCAGTACACGGCTCGGCATTGACTGGTGCAGCCGTCGGTTTCGTCGTCGTTGCCGTCGTCGCAATCTTCGACGCCGCCAAACTCGCGCAGGTGCACGATGCCATCGCCGCAGCTCGACGCGACGCAGGTGTTGAGGCAGGCATCCCCATCCTCAACGTTGCCGTCGTCGCAGGCTTCGTCGGTGTCGACCATGCCGTCACCGCAACGAGACAGCGTACAGGTCGAGCGGCAAGCATCAGCGACTCGGTCGTTGTTGCGCGCCCCGTTGTCGCATTCTTCCTCGCCCTGAATCTGCCCGTCACCGCATTTGGGCGGCGCGCACTGGTTCGAGCAGGCGTCATCGTCGACGTTGTTCCCGTCGTCGCATTCCTCGGTGTCGTCGACCGTACCGTCTCCACAGGTCGAGACCACGCATTCGTTGTTCTCGCAGTTGTAGCGAGCCCCATCAAAGCCAGCGCCTAGGGTCTCCGGCGTGCAATGCTCGCGCACCAGACAGTGTGGATGCCCCTCTTGGAAGTCGCTGATGCACCCCGAAACCACTAAGCTCACAAAGAGCGCACTCAACAGCCGCATCATAAGACGCCCCCAAGCCCTGCAGCTACCGCGCCGGCCCCGCACAAGATCAACCCTGAAAGGTGCAAGGACGTGCCAGTGTCTACGCTTCCGGACTGATCGGTGAACTCAGCACGCTCAACGTCGGTTAGCGTCTCTTTGTTTTGCAGCGCCGAGCGACGATCGATGGCGTTGTTCGCCATCGAGGCACCCACCGCCACCAAAGCCGTCCCGCCAAGCACCGACAGGCCACCGGCGGCCAGCAACTTCTGGCTGAGCCCGCTGCGTTTCGTCCACCAGGTCGCTCGACGCACAACCGTTGGCGCATTCGTGCTCGCTTTCTTCTTCTTGAGATTTTCCGGGAGTTTGGGCGCCGCCTTGAGGCTAGGCAGCGCTCGATCAGGGATCTCCTGAGCCATCGCTGGTCCGGCGATCAGACCCATCAACAAAAGGCAGCATGTTCCCAAGCGCATGACGATTCTCCAAAGCACTGCGTAGCAGTAGGGCCACGACAGGTTACGAACCGGCAACCCCCGAAGTCAACGACCGGCGATACTAGCGTGTAGAACTACGATTCGAAGAACCCTTTGCGCAATCGTCACTCAAGCTACCTTCGCAACCCGGGAAAATGAGAGTAGCCCGATCTGCAGGAGATGCCAGTGGATCACGTCTGTTCAACAAAAATCATCGCGACCGTCGGTCCTGCCAGCAGCAGCCCGGAGGTCTTGTCTGAGCTGATCGCCAATGGTGTGGATGTGTTTCGGTTTAACATGGGTCATGGCACCCATGACGACCACCGAGCCACGATGACGAACTTACGCCAAGCCGCTGAAGGATCCGGCCGTGCGGTCGCGCTGATGTGCGATCTGGGCGGACCCAAGCTGCGGATCGGACCGATGCCAGAGGCTGGTGTCGAGCTCATGGATGAGACGACCATCGACTTGGTGTGCGGCGGCGACTCGTTCGAGGGAGATGCCCAGCGATTCTGGACTCGCCATGCGGTGCTCGCGCAGGACGTCGAAGTGGGCGAGCCGGTTTTACTGGATGACGGCCGACTGATTCTCGAAGCCGCTGGAATTACGGGTCAAACGATCCACTGCAAGGTCCTGGCTGGTGGTCGCTTGACCAGCCGCAAGGGGATCAACCTTCCGGACACTGCGCTGAGCCTACCCTCGCTCACTGAAAAAGATCACAAAGACCTCGAGTTTGCACTCGCCCAGGGCGTCGACTTTGTCGCCCTGAGCTTTGTTCGAACCCGTGGTGAGATCGACGCGCTGCGCCGCCATATTGGCAGCGGACCGAACGATCCGGGTATCATCGCTAAGATCGAGAAGCCGCAGGCGATCGACAACCTCGAGGCGATCGTTTCGGCGTCCAATGGCGTGATGGTGGCGCGCGGCGATTTGGGCGTTGAGTATCCGGTCGAGCAGGTCCCAATGCTGCAAAAGAAGATCATCCATGAAGCCAACCGCCAGGGGCGGATCTCAATCGTTGCCACCGAGATGCTGCAGAGTATGGTCTCATCGCCTCGCCCCACACGCGCCGAAGCTGGTGACGTGGCGAACGCGGTGCTCGATGGCGCCGATTGCGTCATGCTCAGCCAAGAAACGAGCATCGGTGATCACCCCGCCAAGGTCGCTCAGACGATGCGCCAGATCTGTCGTGAGGTGGAACAAAGCGAAGACTATCAAGACGGTGCGCGCCGTACGATGCTCAAAGTGGATGCGCGCAAGTCGCTTCAAAACGCAGCCGCCCGTGCCGCCATCGGTATGGCGCACGACTTAGATGTCGCTGCGGTGGCGTCGTTTACAGCCACCGGAACGACCGCCCGCTTGACCACGGATTACCGCTGCCGAGTGCCGGTCTTTGGCTTCACCTCGAATCCAATCACCTATCGGCGCATGGCCATCTATGCCGGCGTGCGCCCCTGCTTGATCGAGGAAGGTCGAACCGTCGAGGGTACGATCGCCCGCATGCTCGACGAGGTCGTCGGCCAAGGCGGAGCGAGCCCTGGTGAGCTCGTCGTCGTCACGACGAAGAGTCGGCCCGAGTTCCGTGGCGGGACCGACACGATCCGTTTGATCCGAGTGGCAGGCTGACCGACTA
>JBDQPD010000082.1:0-15545 GCA_040260805.1 Myxococcota bacterium
GTCTGGGCAGGGCGAGAGACCTGTGACGACGGCAACCGCGTGGACGATGATGACTGCCGCAACGACTGCACCAGCCAGCGCTGCGGCGATGGGGTGGTGGCTGAGGGCTTAGAAGCCTGCGACGACGGCAACCAAGACGAGACGGATGGCTGCCGCAACAATTGCGAGCTCGCTCGCTGCGGTGACGGCGTCGTGCGAGCGGGCGTCGAAGACTGCGACGACGGCAACCAGGAGGAAACGGACGCATGCTTAAACACCTGCGCACGGGCTGCTTGCGGCGACGGCGTCGTGCGCGAGGGCGTTGAGGCTTGCGATGACGGCAACCGCGAAGACGCAGACGCCTGCCTGAACACCTGCGTGGCGGCGACCTGCGGGGACGGTCGAAGGCGACGAGACCTCCAAGAGGGAGACGACGGCTACGAGGTCTGCGATGACGGCAACCCGGTCGAGACCGACGCCTGCCGCAGCAATTGCCAAGCGGCGCGCTGCGGCGACGGCGTGGTTCGAGCAGGGGTCGAAGACTGCGATGACGGCAACGAGGTCCAGACCGACGCTTGTTTGAGCAGCTGTCGCTTCGCTCGCTGCGGCGACGGGGTCACTCAAGAAGGCGTGGAGCTCTGCGATGACGGCAACCGAATCGAGACCGACGCCTGCCGGCTTAACTGCACGCCGGCTCGCTGCGGCGACGGCTTGGTGCATCAGGGCGTTGAGGAGTGTGATGACGCCAACCAGACGCAGACCGACGGCTGCCTGAACACCTGCACCGCAGCGGCCTGCGGGGACAACGTGGTCCAGGCTGGGGTCGAAGCGTGCGACGACGGTAACGAGGCGCAGACCGATGCATGCTTGAACGATTGCACCGAGGCGACCTGCGGCGACGCTCAGGTCCAAGAAGGGGTTGAGGGCTGCGACGACGGTAACGAGGTGCAAACGGACGCCTGCCTGAACGACTGCAGCGCAGCGAGCTGCGGTGATGAGGTGGTCCAGGCTGGGGTCGAAGCATGCGACGACGGCAACGAGGTGCAAACGGACGCCTGCCTGAATGACTGCGCGTTGGCGACCTGCGGCGATGCGCTGGTCCAAGCCGGCGTTGAAGAGTGCGATGATGGCAACAACAACGACAGCGACGAGTGCCGAAACAACTGCACCTTAGCCCCCTCTGGGACCTCGCAGGATCGCGCCGGTTTGTCGTGCAAAGCGATCCTCGATAACGGCGCCTCGACTGGGGATAAGGCCTACTGGATCGACCCCAACGGCGGCGCCACAGATGACGCCTTTCAGACCTGGTGCGACATGACGACGCGCGGTGGTGGTTGGACCTTGATGGCGAAAATCACCAACAACGACGGCAAGAATTGGAGCGCCCACTCGGCGCGCTGGGTCGACGCCACCACCTTTGGTACGATGACCAGCTTGACCAACTCGGACGGCAAGAGCGAGGCGTTTAATAGCCTCGAGGTGACCGAGGTGATGGTGACCTCAGCGAACAGCTCGCACCAAGTCGTCAGCGCCGCGAATTGCCTCAGCAACTGGACCCTGCGCACGCTGTTTCGGCGCAATTCATTGGACGAGAACTGCGCCCACTCCTGCGGCACGGTGCATCGCTCGGGCAACTGGCAAGGGCAGGCGCGGCAGGACTCGACGCTGCGCTTTCGCTGCCGCGACCGAGACGGCGTGACCACCGCGCATGGCTTTACGGTGACCAATGGAGACAACAGCTTTGTCACCACCATGAGCCACAGCGGCGGCAACCGCGACTACAACTTTGGTTTGGGTGCTGGCGAAGGTGGCGCGAGCACCTGCGACTGGGACAACTCGACGAGCGACGCCTCCAACGACGGCGACGACTCTTTGCAGCTGTTCTATGCGCGCTAAAAGCGGCTTGGGTAACCGCAAGGCAATGAGCCATCGCAAAACACCTCGAGCCCTAGGCTCGAGCCCAGGAAGATCAACCCGCCGAGCGCAGGCAAGAGACCGAGAACCCATAGGGTGCGCACCCGTAAGGGTTGGTGAAACTCGCGCCAAACGGCGTAGGCGCAGCCTGGTACGCTGATCAACGACAAGAGGGGCACCAAAGCCCAGCCGACGATCATCGCATAGATCCAAGGGTTGTTTTCAGACCCCGGCGCATCAAAAGCCATCAGCGTCATGGGCAAGGCGAGGAGCGTAAAGGCGCCGACAACCGCCCACACCAGCGCGGCGAAGCCCATGGCGAGCACTGCGGCGGTCCGTACGTTGGGTTGCGAGCCGTTCATAGCCGGCGTCTAAAGCAAGCGAGGCTCCGCTTCAAGTCAGCACGACTGATGTGAACCCAAAGGACCGCACTCTGGGCGCTCAACTTGTGCACGCAGCCCCCTGATCATTCACCAGGCGCCCGTCGACGTCGCAGATGCAGTCGCCTAAACGATCGCCTACTAAGAGCTCATCGCCTTCGATGGGGCAGCCGAAATCTGGCTCGATCGTGATGACACCGTCCTGGTCAGCTTGATCGGCGAAGCGGATCAACTGGTCGCTCAAGAGGATCTCAGCGCTCAGCGAGAGGGTGTAGGTTCTGCTGAGCCGCTCGGGCGAGACGCCGGCGAGCTCGACGCTCAGGCTGCGCGTGGCGCCGGGTTGTAGGGTCTGCAGATCATCGGCGAGCACTCGAGGCTGGTCGACGCCGTCGCTTAGGTGGAGGCTGAGGGGATAGTAAAAGGGCGCAACGCCGGTGTTGGCGACCTCGACCTCGATGCGCAGATCCACCTTGCCTTGGTGCAGATTCGAGGCGGTGAGCGCCACGCGGGGCACGGTGAGCTCGTAGCCCATGGCGAGCGATGCGGCGCGGGCGCCCTCGAGCTGGTCGCCTTCATAGCCGTCATCGATTCGAAAAGCGCCGTTGTTGATCATCCACGAGGCGTGGGTTTGAGCGACGCACTGGGCAAAGTCTTGGCTGTGCGTATCGACGACGTAATCGGGCAAGAAGAGCTCGGCTTGAAGCTGCGGATAGACCTCGCCGCCGATCGGCGCCACCTGCCAGCGCTGGTCGGCCTGAGCGGCGAGGATCCTGGGATAAAAGAACCACTCGAGCTCGCCCAAGGTGGCGTAGGCGAAGGAGTCATCGTGGTAGCCAATGCGCCGCTCTGGGGCGTCTTGAATCGGGTAGCGAAGCAGGATGTGGGTGCGCTCAAAGGCTTCGTCAAAGGCGGCGATCACCTGGCGCTGAAAGCGCCCTGAGGCGAACCAGTCGCCGTGGGGGTAGGTGTGCCACTCGCCCCAAAAACCAAGCAGCCCCATCTGAACAAAGCCGACCCGGTTGTCGCCGTCGTAGCGCGCCCCGAGCGCAGCGATGAACTCGAGCAGCGTGGATTGGAGCAAGGGGTTGTGGTAATCCGGGCTGCAGCCGCCGCCCCATTCGGTGTACTCGGAGCAGCTGATCTGACTCATGAGCCACTCGGGTAAGCCCGGCTCACGGCCTGGATAATCCAGATAGAACCGGACGATCATGTGGTTGCCGCGCGCCCTGGACTCCTCGAGGTAGGGCTCAAGCCCGGTGTCGAACGCGTAGGTTTGAGGGCCCTCGAGCACCGATGAGATCGGTAGGTACAAGAACTCTAAGCCATGCGGCAGGCGCTCGTCGGGGGTGGTCCATTGGTAGCTGGTTAAGAAGCCCTTGAGCGGGTTACCGGCGGTGATCGCTCGGTCATAAACGCCGAGGCGCTCTTGCGTTGCGCTCGCCGGCGAGGGGCTCTGAGGGCCTGGACCTGGCGGCGTCACGGGTGGAGTCGCCGGCGGCGACGGCGGATCCAAGGGAGGGACGTCCTGGGCTAAACAGGCGCCTAGACTCAGGGCAAAGGATAGACTCAACGTTCTCACCAGCTTGCCAGCCTTTCTGCGCAACAATCCACCCGGGGATCCTTTGGTCTATTTGTCCTGCGCTCGTCAAAGGGCGCGAGTTGATGCCCGGGCGTTGCGAAGTGACCTTGATCCCTTCACAGTAGGGCACGATCCACTAAAAGACCCGCCGTGACACCCGACCTAGACGCTTCGATTAATGCTCGAGACCCGCAGCGCATGCCCCTGTTTTTCCATCCGCTTTATACCGATGGGATCGCTCAGGACGCGCGCTTCCCTCGCGACCGTTATCGCCGGCTTTCTCGGCGGCTGCAGCTCGGCGAGGCCGGCGAATTAATTCAGATTATCGAGGCTCCAGCCGCTTCACTTAAGGATGTTTTGGTCGCCCACGAGCGCGCCTACGCCACCCGCTTCTTGGACGGATCGATGAGCGTCAAGGAGCGTCGACGCATCGGCTTGCGTCCTTGGACGCCGCTGCTGATCCCGCGCACCTTGCACCTGATGGGGGGCGCCTTGGGCGCGCTGGCCTGCGTCGCCGAGCGTGGCGGCGTGGCGGGCAATATGGCCGGCGGAACCCACCACGCACACTGGGATTTTGGCTCGGGTTACTGTGTCTTTAATGACCTCGCAGTCTGTGCGCGCACCGCACATCGTGACTACGGCTTTAAGCGTATTATGATCCTCGACTTGGATGTGCACCAAGGGGACGGCACGGCGACGATTCTAGCGGATGACCCCTTCGCCCAGACCATCTCTGTGCACTGCGCCGAGAACTTTCCGCTGCGCAAAACCCAGAGCGATCGCGACTTTGCGGTGCCGACGGGGACGGGCGATGAGGCTTACCTTGAGGTGGTCGATGAAGCCTTGGCGTTTGGCTTAGCCCAAGCGCCCGACCTGATCTTCTTTCAAGCGGGTGTGGACGGCTTGAGCGCCGATGCGCTCGGGCGACTTGAGCTCAGTCAGCAGGGCATGTGGCGCCGCAATCAGCTGGTTTTTGACGCCTGTCTGGCGCGCCGTATCCCCTGCGTTGTGTTTATGGGTGGGGGGTACAGCAAGCCGATCGATGCCACCGTTGCCGCCTTCGAAGATCTCTTTGTTCAGGCGGCTCGAGCGCATAAATCCTTGCTCAGTTAGTGCGCTTTCGCCGCCCGTCGCTTGGCGCAAAGGCTTGCAGAATAGCGTGGGTCTGGGGGATCTCTATTAATCAGCGGGATGACAAAATGTGAGCAAGAGGTCACAATGCGGTGACAGCGATGGGTAGGGGTTTAGGTTGAGCGTTGAGCGAGGCACGCAGTCGCAGCTGATCGAACAGATCAACGCCCTTGATTTCGTGCCAGCCTTAGCGAGCGACCTAGCGGGCGCAACCTTGCAGCGTCGCTTTGACACCAAGTTCGTCGCACACGCTCGCTGCGTGCCCAAGCTGCTGGGCTTGCTCAAACCGGACTACCGCGTGCTTCGAGCCGGCGATGTCGCCCTTGCGCGCTACAAAACCTTGTATTTCGACGGCTCAGACTTTGCCAGCGTCATGGCGCATCATCGAGGTCGGAGGCCTCGCCAAAAGGTGCGTATTCGGCACCATATGGACCGGCAAAAGAGCTTCTTAGAGGTCAAGCTCAAGTCAGGCGCCGATCGAACTGAGAAGTCGAGACTGGCGCTGAGCTTTGGCGACGAAGCGATCGGCGCGAACGAGCTCGAGTTTTTGCGCAAGCATCAAGTGGTTGAGCCCTCCAAGCTGGTGCCGACCCTGCGGACTGACTTTGACCGGATCACCTTGATCGGCGGCGGCGGCGAGCGGGTGACCCTCGATGTAGGCTTGTCCTTGTCTGGCGAGCGTGGCGCAGACGTTTTGTCCGAGCTGTGCATTGTCGAGGTCAAGCAAGCGCGCCTGAGGTCTCGCTCGCCGGTGATGTTGGCGCTGCGAGCCTGCGGCATCCGGCGCGGGCGGATCAGCAAATACTGCACGGCCGCGAGTCTGTTGATCCCAGAGCTCAAATTAGCTCGATTTAAACCGGTTGTTCGTCACGTTCGGAGCGTCACTAATGGCTGATATGCTGGGGCTGTTTCCTGATTCATTAATCGACCAGGCTGATTTTGCGAAGTTGTATTCCCGCCTAGCGGTTAACGTGTTGTTCACGGCATTTTTGGTGCTGGGTGTTTACGTGCGGCGCTACGGTAAGACCGAGTTCGTCTTTACCTACTTCATGTTTAACCTGATCACTTTTGCGCTGTGTTTCTTGTTGCGTAAGGTCAAGGTCGACATGGGTTTTGCGCTCGGGTTGTTCGCCGTCTTTGGGATCTTGCGCTACCGCACCGAGCCCATCCGCACGCGCGATTTAACCTATATGTTCGTCGTCATTGGGATCGCGATCCTCAACGCCGTGGTGAACAAAAAGGTAAGCTTTGGCGAGCTGATGCTGGTTAACGTGTGCATCGTCGGCATGGCCTTGGTGCTGGAGACCTTGGCGTTCTTCCGCCTGAGTCAGCAGCACGCCATCATCTACGATAACCTCGAGCTGCTACGCTCTGGGGATGACCCGGCGATCCTAGCGGATCTGGGCGAGCGCACCGGGTTACCGGTTGAGCGTTACCGAGTCGATGAGGTTGATCTGCTGCGCGATACGGCGCGCCTAACCGTCTATTGTGCGGAGGGGTCATGACGCGTCTCGCCTTAGCGATCGCAGCGCTCATGGGGAGCTCGGCTTGGGCTGCAGACACCCAGATGTGGAACGAGGTAGGAGTGGGCTACCGCGCCTCGAAAACGATCGGCGCCGGTTTGGGTGGGCAGCTTCGCTTTGACCACGACCTCGCTCGTTTGGGTGCCCAGATGATCGACAGCGAGGTGCAATGGCGAGCGGTCAAGTGGCTGCGGCTGGGTTTAGGTTACCGCCAAGGGAGCGAGAAGAATAAGAAGGACGTGGATCGCTCGATTCGTCGCGTGCACGTGGAGAGCCGGGCGCAGTTGAGGCTTGGCGATTTTGCCCTTCGCTATCGCTTGAGGCTCCAAGACAAGACCGAAGAGAAGAAGAACGGCGAGGAACAAACCTTGAGCCTTCGGCACCTGCTTGGAGCGAACCTCAAGGTGTCCAAAGCGATCCGGGCTGGCGCAGGCTTTGAGCTCTACACGCGCTTTGACGGCGCCGTTCCGAGCTTCCTTCACAAGCTGCGGGTCACCGGCTCGCTCCGCTACAAGCTCAGCTCCAGACACAGCATCAAGAGCTTCGTGCGCGCTCAGATCCCGATCCGTGATGCGGAGGATCCCATCGAGCAGATCATTGGCTTGGGCTATGAGCTTTCTGTAAAGCGCTGAGGCCGTCTGCGAACCAACGAAAATATCAATGAGTTCAGAGCGCGGCAAACCTTGCGGCGGTACTTTCGCATTGACATATAGTAAAGCTGGTTTACTAAATAGGTCGAAAGGGCGCTCAACCCATGACCACACCGACGATCGATCAGCTAAGAAAACGGGTGCAAGGGCTCGAGGAGCAACGCCTCGGCAACAGCTTGGTTCGACTCGGTCGGCTCACGTATGAGCGAACCGTGGAGCGTCTGCGCGCCAAAGGGCTCACCGACCTTCGCTTAGGCTTTACGACCCTCTTGCCCCATCTCGACCGAACCCACGGCACGAGGGTGACGGTCTTAGCCGAGCGAATGGGTGTGACCAAACAGGCGGCGGGTCAGATGGTGACTCAGCTTGAGCGCGCCGGGTTGGTGAGCCGTCGCAGCGACCCTGACGATGGACGTGCGCGGCTCGTCGAGTTGACCCATGACGGCTTTGAGGTCCTGCTCGCAGGCCTCGAGGTCTTCGCCGAGCTCGAGTCCGAGCTTGCCGAGGAGCTTGGTGCGTCGGCGCTTGAGGAGTTTCGGCGCAGCGCCGAGCTCAGCCGTCGCTATCTCGAGCGCCTCGGCGCAGATTTAAGTGTTAAAACCCCAACCCCATGAGCTAAAGAAGGACCGAACCCATGCATGATGTTGTGATCCGCGGTGGAACCGTAGTCGATGGAAGCGGCGCCGCCGCCAAGGTAGCTGATGTCGCCATTAATGAGGGCGTGATCACTGAGGTGGGGCGGGTCGGTCCGGGCCGGGAGGAGCACGACGCCGACGGCGCGCTGGTCACTCCGGGCTGGGTCGACGTCCACACCCATTACGACGGTCAGGTGACCTGGGACCCTTATCTGACCCCTTCGTCATGGCATGGCGTCACCTCGGTGGTGATGGGCAATTGCGGCGTCGGCTTTGCGCCCGCTAAGCCCGACAAGCACGACTGGCTGATCGGGTTGATGGAAGGTGTCGAGGACATCCCCGGCGCAGCGCTCGCCGAAGGGATCAATTGGGGCTGGGAGACTTTCCCCGAGTACATGAACGCGATCGAGGCGGAGCGTCGCGCCATCGACTTTGGGGTTCAGATCCCTCACGGCGCCGTGCGCGCTTATGTGATGGGCGAGCGCGGCGCTAACAACGGGGAGGCGAGCGCAGACGATGTCGCTCAGATGGCGCTGTTGGTTGAGGAGAGCCTCGAAGCCGGCGCGCTCGGCTTTACGACCTCTCGAACGCTTCTGCACCGCTCCATCGACGGCGTCCCGGTCCCTGGCACCTTCGCCGATCGCTTGGAGCTCTTTGGCATCGGCGAGGCGCTCAAGAAGACCCAAAAGGGCGTGTTTCAGCTGGCTGCTCAGCATGAGGATGTCCCCGAAGAGCTCGAGTGGATGGATGATCTGGCACAATACACCGGGCGTCCGGTCAGCTTTAACTTGAGCCAGATTGATCAGGATCCGCAGCTTTGGCGCCGAGGCCTTGAGCGCCTCGAGCGCGCCGACTCTCGGGTGGTGGCGCAGGTCGCCGGTCGTGGGATCGGGATCATTATGTGCTGGGAAGGGACGGCGCACCCCTTTCTCAACCGCGCCGCTTATCTGCCGCTTCACGAGTTCAGCCCGGAGGCGCGCCGCAGGGAGCTTCGGCGCCCAGAGGTGCGCCAGGCGATCATCGACTCGCCGATGATGCCGCTGGACGACTTGGGTAACTTTGTGACCCGCAGCTGGCAGAAGATGTTCGTCGCCGAGCCCGGAGTGACGATGTCCTATGAGCCAGGCTCGGAGCGCAGCGTCGCCGCCATTGCGCAGCGGACGGGGCGCTCGTGTGAAGAGGTCGCCTACGATGCGCTGATGGAACTGGACGGGCGAGGCACGCTGTACTTCCCCTTGTTCAATTATGCCGAAGGCTCGCTCGCGCCCCAGCACGAGCTGCTCGGTCACCCGCGAACTCGGCTCGGGTTGAGCGATGGCGGCGCCCACTGCGGCGCGATCTGCGACGGCGGGATGGCGACCTTTATGTTGACGCATTGGGCGCGTGACCGATCACGGGGTCCTCGGTTTGGGCTCGAGCAGATCGTCGCCATGCAGACGCGTGAGACCGCGGAGCTGTTTGGTCTCAACGATCGCGGTCTTTTAGCGCCTGGGTTTAAAGGCGACGTCAACATCATCGACTATGAGGGGCTGAGGCTCGAGAACCCCCAGATGGCTTACGACCTTCCATTGGGTGGTCGACGCTTGGTTCAGCGGGCGCACGGTTACCTCGCCACGATCGTATCGGGTCAGATGATTATGGCGAATGGAGAGCCCACAGGCGTCTTGCCAGGGCGGTTGCTCCGCGGCGCCAGAGCGAGCTAGAGCGAGCATCATCGAGGGGCTACTTTGCGATCTATCGTTTCTTATCCACGGCGCGTTTTGCAGGTTCGGCGGCTCGCAGTCCACTTGGTCATAGCCTCGCTCTTAGTGAGTTGCGGCGACGACGCAGAGCCCACGGAGCCCGGCGCTGTGGGGAAGCCGGGGCCCTACGTGCCTGCGCACACGACGGTGTCGATACTGGATGCGGAGCGCGAGCTGAAGGTCGAGGTCTGGTATCCAGGCCAGGGTGATCAGGCGCAGGGTGAGCCGGCGGCGAACTTTGAGCGCGACCCTGAGCGGCGCTCGGCGTTGGCGGATTTATTGCAAGCCGCAACACCTGGCTGTCCCACGCTCACGACGCAAGCCAGCCGTGATGCGCCAGCGCTGCGCACCCTGGGCGCCATGCCCTTAGTGGTCTTTAGCCACTGCCTAAACTGCGGTCGCTATTCTGCGTTCTCACTGGCTGAGCGCTTAGCCAGCCATGGGATGATCGTGGTGGCTCCAGATCACGCCGGACCGATGCCCTTCGCCGACGGTCAAGAAGGCGAAGCATTAGACGCTGAGCAGCTTGAACGGCGCGTCGCCGATCTGCGCTTTGTGATCACCGCCTCGCTCGACGGCTCCTTGTTCGCGTTGTCGTCAGCGCTTGATGGGCTGAGCGTGGACGCAGAGCGGATCGGCGCCTTTGGTCACAGCTTTGGCTCGGCCACGACCGGCAGGCTCGCTCAGCTTGACGCGAGAGTCGGCGCCGCCGCTGGGCTCGCTGCGCCCATGGCGAGCTTTCTGTTTCCCAGCGTGGCGATGGACGCAATTGATGCGCCCTTGCTGCTGGTTTTGGCGCAAGAAGACAACAGCATCACGGAGATCGGGAACGATCTGCTGCGTGACAATTTTGCCGACGCGGTGTCTCCAGTTTGGCTGCTCGAGCTCGCCGACGCTGGGCACTGGTCCATCTCGGACCTCTGCGGTTTGACGCCGAACTTTACGGCTGGCTGCGGAGCGGGCGAGCGGCACTCTAGAGGACAAGAGGGCGAGGCCTTTTCGTACCTCCCGGTTCAGCAGGGGATCGAGGTCGCTCAGCGGTATCTAGCGACCTTCTTTTTGGCTCATCTTAACGCTGACAACGACGCCCTGTATGCGCTGCAATCGCCCCGCATCGAAGCGGGCGTCTCGCTGAGCGGTCGATAAAAAACTAATAGGATCGCCATGGAGACGATCCTATCAGCTAAGTTCTGGCGCTGAGCTCAGCCTGCGCCGCTCGCCACATCCGCTTTGGCTTGAGCGCCCACAGCGGGCAAGCGGAGCAGCTGACCGCCGTCTTGCTCATAAGACTCTGCCTCGGCTTGAGCCGCCTTGGCGGCGTCCTCTGCCTCTTGCAAAATCAGGTCATGCTGCGTCGGGTCTGCCCAGCGCTTCTTGCCGCTCTCAGGGAGCAGCTCGACCGGGTCGCAGTAGAAGTAGTACTTATCCGGATCGACCGAGGGGCTTCGGTACACCGACACGCCGGTCTCACGATCGTAGTGCTCGAACGAGTGCGCGTCGCGCTTGCCGCCGCCACCTGGCGCATCGACCACGAAGGTAGGGGTCTTAAACCCTGCCGTAGAGCCACGGACAACCTTCTCGATCTTGAGCGCCGTCGCAACGGTCGTTCGCAGATCTTCGGCGCCGGTCACCAGGTCGTGCACGTAGACATAGTAGGGGTGCACGTTGACGTAAGCTAGACGTCGCACCAGCTGCTTCATGATCTCAGGGGTATCGTTAACGCCTCGGACCAAAACCGACTGGTTGCGCACGGTGATGCCGCGAGCGAACAAGACCGCAAGACCCTTGCGGGTGATCTCGGTGATCTCTTTGGGGTGGTTGAAGTGGGTGTGAACCACGACCTCAACGTTCTGCTTGCGACCACGCTCAACGATCGAGGTCAGCGCATCGACCCACTCGTGATCGGTGAGCAGCTTCATCGGCATGATCGCAGGCCCCTTGGTGGCGAAGCGGATGCGGCGGACATGCGGGATGTCGAGCAGCGCGTTGCCGATCTCAAGGACTTGGACGGGGCGCAGCTGGTAGGTGTCGCCACCGCTGATCACGATGTCTTCAAGGTATGGGGTGTTGCGAATGTACTCAAACGCCTTCTCCCAGCGCTCTCGGTTCACTCGAAGGCGCATCTTCTCGAAGTCTTCGGTGTCACTCCCCACGGCGTAGCTGCGCGTGCAGTAGCGGCAGTAGACCGTGCAGGTGTCCATCGCCAAGAACAGCGCTTTATCCGAGTAGCGGTGGGTTAGACCTTGCACCGGGCTGTCTTTTTGCTCGCCGAGCGAGTCAAAGGTCAGCATCGGGTGGTCTTTGGTAAAGCGAGACGCCAGCGGCACAAACTGAATGCGCAGCGGATCGGTGAGCGGCTCATCCCAGTCGATCAGACCGAAGACGTAAGGGCTGACTCGCACGCTCATCGAGGCCCGGCGAAAGCCTTCACGGACGTCCTCGAGAAACTCAGGCGTCACGATGTCTTCGAGTAGCTTTAAAACGTGCTCTGGCTTGGTGACGGTGTTCTTTGCCTGCCAGTTCCAGTCCAGAAAGGTCTCTTCGTCGATATCCTTCCAAGCAGGAACTCGTTGCCAGAAGGGCTCGTCCAAGAGTTCGCGGTGAGAGGTATCAAAGTTATGTTTGTTCCGACCCATATCTCCTCCAAGGGGCTGTGGGCGCCACTGCACTAAGTGAGTAGCAGATTCGCTGATGTCATTCAAACTGGCTCACCCGCGGAAAAGGACCGCTTGATGGGAGTTTAGAGCCTACAGTAATTGTCGTTCACAACGCCAAAACGGCAGCTAGCAGGGCTGCACATCGGGTTGGTGGAGTATGGAATCTTTGAACCACATAATCATGGGGTGCCAGGCCGAGCCGTCGCTGACAACCATTACGCAGCGAATTAGAGCTTCTGAGGAAGGCTTTGGCTCTGCGAGCTGCGTAGGTTTAATTGGGCTCTCCTTGGGTATTTGGGTCCATCCGAGTATAGAGCGCACAGGGGGGCTCATGCGCTGGTCGGTGTGGCTATTTAGCTGGCTTATACTGGGTTTGGGCTGCGCAGCGCCTGCCGGCGGTGAGGACGCTGGCTTTGGCGCAGATGCGGGCGAGAGCGTCGACGCTGGCGCCCAGGCCGACACGGGTGGCCCTCAAGACACCGGATTGGATAACGAGCCGATTCAAATCCAAGCCACCGACGCCGAGACCGAATACGTTAATTATTGGCTTGAGCAAGATCACGGAGAGCCCTTTGTCTCGTCGCTCAAGTGGTTGCCACATTTCATCCATGAGCAAGGCGAGCTCGGGATCTGCCTGCGGCTCGAGTTCCGCGAACCAAAGACGGTTCAGAGTTGGCGCATCGAGGCGATCCGCACAATGATCGAGGAGCGGATCTGGCTATGGCAAAAAGGCCTGATTGGAGAGCCCAACTGGAACTACGACACACCAACGCCTGTAACGATCTTTGGCATCGGCGCTACCGATCAGGTCGAGCTGGTGGACCCACCGGATGTGCCGATCTATCGCAACGAGAACGCTGAGTGCCCGACCGACTGCTTCCGCTTTACCTACAAGCATGAACGCTCGCCGACGTTTGAAGACTGCGAACACCCGAGCATGAGCCACTTTGACTTTAACATCTGGTACTCGGACTTTGACATCGGCGCTGCGGGCCATGGAGGCGACTGGGGCACCAGGCTGCCTTGGGATCTGTTCTTACAAGAGCTGCGCAGCCCGGTCGCCAAGCGCGTCAGCGATCACGAGCTCGGTCACGTGGCTGGCTTGCCCGACGTCTACAACTACCCGATGCAGCTCAACGGCTACGACCGTCCCGAAGGCATCATGGTGCATGGGATGAGTATAACCCACTTTGATTACATGATGCTGCGTGAGGTCTGGCGCATGGCTTGGGAGCAATTTTATGCGACACCTTAAGTTCTTTGACGTTATCGCTTGGCTTCGTTGTGGCGTGCTTATGGTGACCGTTTTAGCGGTGGGCTGCGGCGAGCCGGTCGAGCCGACACCAGCTGCTCCGGTCTGCGGTAATGGGGAGCTCGAGAACGGAGAGGCCTGTGATGATGGTAACGTCACCGACACCGACGCCTGTCGAGCCGACTGTGAGCCTGCGCGCTGCGGCGATGGGGTGCTCCGAACCGACCGAGCTGATGATGAGCAAGGCTTTGAAGCTTGCGATGACGGCAACGCCATCGACACCGACGCCTGCCTCAACAGCTGCGCAATCGCTCGCTGCGGTGATGGCGTCGTGGGCCCTAATGAGGGCTGCGATGACGGCAACGACGACCCGACCGACGCCTGTGCTCGCTGCGTACCCGCAGCCTGCGGTGATGGCGTGGTGCAGCGCGATGAGCTCTGTGATGACGGCAACGCCGTGGACACCGACGCTTGCCGGAACACCTGCGCCCCCGCTCGGTGCGGTGACGGGGTGGCGCGAGACGACCTGAGCGACGGCGATGACGGTTTTGAGGCCTGCGATGACGGCAACCGAAGCAACGCAGACGACTGCACCAACGGCTGCGCGCGGGCGCGCTGCGGCGACGGGATCCTCAGGACCTCGGGTGAATCGATCGAGGCTTGTGATGACGGCAACGCGGTTCAAAGTGATGCGTGCTTGAACGACTGCAGCGCAGCGAGCTGCGGGGACGGGCACATTCGAGACGCCGAGGAGACCTGCGACGACGGCAACGACCAAGATGGCGACGGCTGCGACACCAACTGCGAGGTCCGCGCCCGAACGCTCGGACTAGGCGGCGAGGTCTCGTGCATCGTGCGCGACGGCGTGCCGCACTGCATGGGATCTAACTTTTATGGTCAAGTCGGCGACGGGACGACGGCCGCCAGGCGGACGCCAACCGCGGCGCTCGACCTTGACCAGGTGACCCAAATTGCGACCGGTCATCGGCACGTCTGTGCGCTCAAGCGAGACCGCTCGGTCTGGTGCTGGGGCTACAACGAGGAGGGGCAGGTCGGAGACGGGACCACGACGCAGCGTGATCGCCCGGTACGAGTAGCGGCTTTGTCTGATGTCGTCGGGCTCTCGGCTCAGAGCCACGGGACCTGCGCACGCTTAGTGGACGGCAGCGTCTGGTGTTGGGGCTCGAACGACCGAGGCGGGTTGGGTGATGGCACGACGACGCATCGATCGACCCCTGTGCGGGTGAGCGCTGTGGATGATGTGATCCAGCTTGAGACTGGCCTCGGCTACGGCTGTGTTCGCGACCAAGCCCGCGCGACGTGGTGCTGGGGGCGTAACCAGTATGGTAACCTCGGCGATGGAACCACAGCGGATCGAGCCGAGCCTGTTCGTGTGCAGACCGACGAAGTTTTTGTGGATATCGCCGCAGGGCAGCTCGCCGCCTGCGGCTTGAGAGCGGACGGCACGGTCTGGTGCTGGGGGCGCAACCTTGCTGGCATGCTCGGTGACGGCTCGCGCAGCAACCGCAGCAGCCCGGTGCGGATGCTAGGGATCGATGACGCCATCGAGGTGGTGGTCCCTGGGCACTACAAAACCTGCGTTTTGCGAGCAGATCGCACGGTCTGGTGCTTGGGACTTAACCGCGGCGGACAGCTTGGCGATGGCAGCACGACCGATCGGTCTTCGCCCACCGCCGTGCGCGGTGTGTCAAACGTAGTGCAGCTAGGACGCGGCGCCACAGGCTACCACATGATGGCGACCACGATGGACAACGGCACCTTCTCGTGGGGACAAGGTAGCTCCGGCGTATTGGGCCACGGAAACACCGAGAGTTACAGCGCGCCCAGACGAATCGACGGGTTCTAGGGACTAAGCGGTCTTGATCATCATCAAAGCCTTCGTGCAGGGTCTTCCTCTGTGCTGAGGAGGCTTCATGCCAAGATTGCAACTCGCTGCGTACCTGACTGTTTTTATGGTGACTTTGAGCCTGTCTTGCGGCGAGCAGACGGTGGTTCGAGAGACCGAGGCGAGCTGCGGCAATGGGCAAGTTGAGGTCGGTGAAGCCTGCGATGACGGCAACACCGAGCCCTCCGATGCGTGCA
>JBDQPD010000157.1:0-6109 GCA_040260805.1 Myxococcota bacterium
GAGCTGCACAGCGGCGATCGACTCGGGATAATCGGACCCAATGGTTGCGGCAAGACGACGCTGCTGAGGCTGTTGCTCGGTGAGCTCGAGCCCCAATCCGGTGTGGTCCATTTAGGCACCAAGCTCGAGCCGATCTATTTTGACCAACTGCGCAATCAACTCGATGACGATAAAACCGTCCATGAGAACCTATGCGATGACAGCGACACCGTCTTTATCAACGGCAAGCCCAAGCACGTGATCAGCTACCTCGGTGATTTCTTGTTCTCGCCTGAGCGTGCGCGCAGCTCCGTCAAGGTCCTCTCGGGCGGCGAGCGCAATCGGTTACTGCTCGCGAAGCTGTTTATCCATGAGGCGAATTTGCTGGTTCTTGATGAGCCGACCAACGATTTAGACACCGAAACTCTCGAGCTGCTCGAGACCACGCTGCTCGATTATTCGGGGAGCCTCATCGTGGTCAGCCACGATCGCGAGTTTTTGAACAATGTGGTCACCAGCACTGTGGCGTTCGACGCAGACGGCGCCGTCGGACATTACGTGGGAGGTTACGACGACTGGCTCGCTCAGCGCCCTAAACTCGCGCCTTCCGTGTCGCAGCAAGCCAAGCCAAAAGCGCAGCAGCCTAAGCCCAAACCAAAGCCCAAACTCAGCTTTACGCAGCGACACGAGCTCGAAGCGCTCCCCGCGCAAATCGAAGCGCTGGAGTCCGAGCAAAAGACGCTCAACGCGCAGATCATGAGCGCTGGATTTTACGACCAACTGGCTGAGGATGTCCGGGCGGTCGTCGAACGCCTAGAGACCGTCGATGTTGAGCTTTTGGAGCTGTACAGCCGATGGGAAACGCTGGACGACTTGTCCGGTTAGAGCAGCGCCTCGATGCCCTCTTTGAGCTGCTCGGGCTCGTCCTTGGGCGCGTAGCGCTTCACGACATTGCCCTCACGGTCGACCAAGAACTTGGTGAAGTTCCACTTGATCGTTTCGGTGCCCAACAGCCCCGGGGCGTCCGCCTTTAACTTCTGATACAAAGGGTGGGTGCCAGCGCCGTTCACTTTGATTTTTGCGAACATCGGGAAGCTGACGCCATAGTTGCGCTCGCAGAAGGTAGCGATCGCATCAGCGCCTTTGGGTTCTTGGGCTCCGAACTGGTTGCAAGGAAAGCCGATCACCACCAAGCCTTGATCCGCATACTCTCGATAGAGCGCCTCCAAGCCCTTATACTGGGGTGTGAGCCCGCAGTAGCTCGCTGTGTTAACGATCACGATGACCTTGCCCTTGAGACCGACCAAGTTGGTCTGCTTCCCGTCTAGCGTCTCGAGCTCCGTGGCGTAATCAATCATGAGCGTGCCTTTCGTGTGCATATTCGCCTTTTGGGCTTTATTTGGACGCTTGTCAGTGATGTTTAGCACAGTTTTCGCATAAATCGACCGCTGACTCCACCTGGATCGGAGGCAAGGCGCAGCAGGACCTGGAGATTTGTACACGCTCAGACCACCCGCTGCGGTATCGTTGAGTCAATCAAGGGTCGATTAGGCCAGTGCGGCTTTATCGTACACATTGACAAAAACCACGGTCGCTTAGCGGTCGGAGGATGACCTGGAGTGGTTGGCTAGAAGTATGCCGAGGGGTGTTGTGTTGTTGTCGATAGCCAAACCGCTAGGTCTCCTCTAGCTAGCGCCAGAACCCTAAGGAAGTGACCCACATGTCGACTCGTATTTTGGCTCTAACTCTCGTGACCATGCTCGGCGCTTGCGCCGCTGAGCCGAAGGTTCAACTCAATAATTGGACCCCCGAAGCAGCCGGTGCCAACTGCGCGCTTGGTGGGCTAAAGGTGACCGCCGGTATCGACACTAGCAACGACGGCGTACTTGACGACGGCGAGGTCACCACCACCGAGTATCTTTGCAACGGCGCAACGGGTTCGGCGCATCTGACCGACACCGTGGCGGAGCCCGCTGGCGACAACTGTGTGCGTGGCGGCTACCGGGTCAATTTCGGCGTGGACACCAACGGTGACGGCGCGCTCGGTGACGACGAGGTCACCGCTTCCGAGTACCTGTGCAACCCCGAGCGGCCGACCGAAGGCAACTTAGTGATGAGCCGGACCCCGGCTGCTGCTGCCGACGCGCTCTGCCCTGGTGGCTACGTGATGGTCAGCTACGGCTTTGATCTCAATGGCGACGCAGAGCTGTCCGCCGAGGAGATCACGGGGGGGTTCAACGTCTGCAACCAACGCCCCGAAGTCAGCCTTGTGAGTTCCATCACTGTCGACAACTGCGGTGAAGCAATTGAGTTGAGCGCTACAGCCACGGACTCCGACGGTTCCATCGCTAGCTACGCTTGGTCGGTCCTGAGCTCTGGCTCGGACTTAACGCTGAGTGGCGCCGACACTGCGAGCGTGACCGTCGCGGCGGGTGAGCACCGTGGCGGCGCAAGCCTAGCCTTGGTCGTCACGGACGACACGGGCGGAGAGACGACCAAAGTTGTCTCGCTCACCTTCCGAGGCGAAGGGTGCCTCAGCCATAACAGCTTTTATGGGGTCGATCCTGCGTCGTGCGTAGCGGTTGACGTTGAGTTGTTGGCTGGGGACGACCGAGGCGGCGCGATCGTGTCGTCACAGTATGTTTATTATAACGGTGATGATGGCTTGGTGCGTACCGATCGTAACCTCGAGGGTCTGATGAGCGTCGGCCCGGGCGGCGTGGATGTGCTCTTCTCGGTTGATGGGGCGTTGCACGCTCTGTGGTCCTCGGAGCTGACCGTCGAAGCGATCGGAGATGCCCGCGAGGATGACCTGGGTGATGATGGCGATCTTGAGACGTGGGATCAGATCGCTGCGGTCGATGAAGACGGCTTACGAGTTGGCGCTAAAACAACCTTGAGTGAGCCGGTTCGCTTGGGTAGCCACACGGTTCAAGTGGACGGTGACCTTGTGTTTAGACGCGTGTACCGGGTGCTGACTGCGGCGAGCGGAGACGTCCTCGTGGTGATGCTGCGCGGCTACGAGAACCTGCCGGGGGGGCGTCAGCAATTTATTAGGACCTCGCTGTACAATCTAGATTCGGGTGAGCTGACCTCTTCGAGCGCTCTGTACGAGACCAACGAGAACCGAGCGCTATTCCGTTCGATTGATTTCGCCACCCAAGAGACTAACTTTGTGTTTGCTTCTGTGGTGTCTTCGGTGGGTAGCGCCCCTGTCTTGGTCTACAGAAACTCAAACGGAGAATGGGTAGAGTACAACGTCGAGGAGAATGTTGCTGAGGTCGTCTCGACAAGTTTTGCGGACGATTGTGATGTGGCGAGCGTTGCCTTGGCGAACGGAAACACAACCGCTTATTTCCACGACGAAGGTAACTGCTTTAGTGACCTCAACACGGACGAGTCTTTGATCAAGTGCGGTGTGTTGTACTCATCGAATCTTGAAGGACAGGTCGACGACTCGGGATACGGCGCCGGCGCCCCCTGATTGAAGCGCTGACGCGCTCGGTAGCTTGCTGCCGCACTTCTGGACTCAGAGCGCACCCTCGAGTGGGGGTGCGCTTTGTGTTTTTGTGAGGCTCGAGTGAGGACAGATTGAATTTGGGTTTGAGCCAGTTTCAAGTCTCAAGCAGTGTCGAGCCGGTTCGCTGAGGTCTTCACAAGTTCGACCGACTGAACTAGAAAACCGGCGATTGGGGGGCGTCCCTGAATGCGCCAAATAGTCACGATTTTTACTGCGCTGGGGTTGCTGCCAATGAGCGCTGCCGCCGAGGAGTTGCCCGGCTTAGCAGCGCTCAACCTCAAAGCTCAGCGCGGCGTCGAAGACGACCTGACGGAGATGATCAGCGAAGCCGCTTTAAGCGTCCTTCGAGCCAGTAAGCGCTTCAAGTCGGTGATCGGAAGCTCTGATGTGGCGGCGATGATCAGTGCCGAGCAGCAAAAGCAAGCTTTGGGTTGCGACGACGACAGCTGCCTGGCTCAGCTTGGGGGAGCTCTTGGGGTCCCGTATCTACTGACCGGTAGTTTGGGAACACTCGGTGGGCGGTTTATGTTGAACATGAAACTGTTAGCCGTCGATGAGGCGAAAGTCGCTGGTCGAGTGACCAAGATGTTTGATGGCGAGCGAGCCCTTGGCGAGGGTCTGCAGCCGGCGCTGCTTGAGTTGGTTAATGACGCCTTTGGGAGAAAACCGAAGGCAGAATCAAAACCTCCGGTCATTGCGCCGCCGACCACCTCAAAGTCATCGGAACCGACTTATGCCCGATGGGCGGGTTTGTCGTTAGGAGTCGTAGGAGCGGGCTTGAGCGCCTACAGTTATGCGCACGTTTCAACGGCACAAAACGCTTACGATACGGATCCTTCTAAAGATTCGCAGGACGCACTGATTGAGGCTGCAAAGATCGGTAATTCGACGCTAACAGCGGGGCTCGTGAGCCTAGGAGCGGGTGCCGGTTTGTGGTGGTGGGGGCGATGATGCGCAGTTTGGGTTTGATGTTCGTGTGCACCATGAGCTGGGGCTGTCATACGCCCGACTTGAGCGCAGGGGGCGACTTGAGCCCTTGCGATACGGGCTGCCCTGCAACGGCTCAGTGCCTCAATGGTTTTTGCGTTCCCACCAGCGGCGCAACAGCCGACTCGGGCGTGGTGACCGATGCGGGGCAAGCGCAGGCAGATGCTGGCACCGAATTGACTGATGCCAATCATCCGGTGCCGGATGCTTCGGTCAGCGACTCGGGGACCGCGATTGCCGACGCTGGTCCTGTGTTGGACGCGGGAGGCTTCATCGAGGGGTGGCAGCGAGCGAACCTTGGAGGCGCAAACAGCCCAGGTCAACTCTCAGAGGCGATGATGGCTTATTTGCCCACAACAGCGCAGACGGTGTTGTTTGGTGGATATAATCCACACTCCGGCAGAGAGTGCGAGGCCACCACCTACCTGTGGGACGGTTCGGCTTGGTCAGAGCACACCGGTGAAGCGGCGCCGCCTGCGCGCTACAAGGGGCGTTTGGTTTACGATGCGGCGCGTGGTGAGTTGCTGCTCTTTGGTGGAGGCTGCTCGGGGCAGTATTTCAACGATACTTGGGTATGGAACGGTCAGACTTGGTCCGAGAAAACGCTCTCCGGCGCTCCGCCTCCTCGCAATGACTTTGCGATGGGATACGATCCCGTAAGCGAGCGAGTGATCGTGTTTGGCGGGACTCAAGGAAGTGATCGCTCCAGGCTTTTGGGAGACACCTGGGCGTGGAATGGCACGGGCTGGGCGGAGCTTTCGCCGGCGAGCTATCCTGCTCCAGAGCGTTCAATGAGCTTAGCTTATGACGCGGTAGACAATAATTTGGTGCTCTGGGGCGGATATCAAAACAGCCTCATTCATTATACCTGGAATGGAGATGACTGGGCCTCGGTATCTCGTGGTCAACCGGCTAGCGGCATAGATGGAGGAGGCGCCGATCTGGTCTCTTACGGCACCCAAGGGGTCGCAGCCTTTGGTTGGCGGTTCAGTAACACTTTGGCGCACGGCACGAGTGAGGGCTGGTACACGCTGGCGAGCGGTCTGACACCATCAGCGCGAAACAATATGGCGCTAGCTTACGATTCGAACCGACGCGAGCTGGTGATGTATGGCGGTATTCTTCCGAACAATAATCGTTTGGACGACACTTGGATCTGGCAAGTGCCCGAGCCAAACTTCCCACCTGGCACTTTTGTGACGCCAAGTGGGGATCGAGTGCGCTGCCGTAGCTTTGAGAACGAGACCTGTTATGGCGCCCAATGGCATCCGGGCAGGGCGAACCAGTTTCCATTGGGGTGTGCCATGAGCGACCGATGGCATGATTTGACAGTCAATAGTGGACCAGCTGGAACCATTTGCGAAGCATTCTGCCAACTCTCTAACGCGACGCCGGTGGTCGGTTGTTCAACCATCACAGAAGTTGAGAATGCAGCCCATGGGCGCGCAGGCACTAGCGCCTATCTCTCCTCGAACAATGAAGGAACGCAGTGCATGTTGCCTGCGGGACACTCGGTGCGAATGAACGGAAGCTCCGAAGTACTGACTCAGATCTCAGTTCAGTGCAGCTGGTGACCAGTACCCTTTGCGTTTGAGCTGCGAACGCTCAGCCTAACGCTCAGCC
>JBDQPD010000005.1:0-61291 GCA_040260805.1 Myxococcota bacterium
ATTCTAGGAGTATCGCCATGGCTCGCGAACCTCAAAACAACTTCGGTGGCGACGCTGAATTTGAAGATAAGGTCGTCAACCTCAACCGCGTGGCCAAAGTGGTCAAAGGCGGTCGTCGGTTTGCTTTCTCGGCATTGGTCGTTGTGGGTAACCGCAACGGTCGCGTCGGCATTGGCACGGGTAAAGCTCGTGAGGTGCCGGATGCTATCCGCA
Source organism: Myxococcota bacterium (assembly GCA_040260805.1). GTDB lineage: Bacteria > Myxococcota > UBA4151 > UBA4151 > UBA4151 > CACGMS01. The sequence goes on from JBDQPD010000005.1 coordinate 214, forward strand.
AGGCAACCGAGCGTGCTCGGCAGAATCTGGTCACCGTACCGATCGTCGATGGCACGTTGCCGCACGAAGTGCTCGGTCACACCGGCGCTGGTCGTGTGATGTTGCGTCCCGCTGGCGCTGGTACTGGTGTGATCGCCGGTTCGAGCATCAAAGCTGTTATGGAGCTCGCTGGTGTGAACAACGTGATCACCAAGTGCATCGGTAGCAACAATCCTCACAACATGATGCGCGCCACCTTCGACGCCATTGCTCAGCTGCGCTCGATCGAAGAGGTCGCTCGCCGCCGTGGCAAGACGGTCGAAGAGATTCGCGGATAGGAAGCCAGATGCTGCGTGTAACTCAAAAACGAAGCCTGATCGGACGTCCCCAGAACCAGCGCCAGAGTGTCAAAGCTTTGGGACTGCGTCGTATCGGTCATACCGTCGATGTGGTGGACAATGACTCCACCCGTGGTCTGGTGATGAAAGTACAACATTTAATCGACGTCGAGGTGGTCGCAGACTAAAGCGATCACTAACACGTTGGTTCCGAGTCGGCTGGCGATCAACGCCGCCGGCGTAAGGAGAAGCAAAATGCTCAACGATCTTACATATCCTGAAGGTGCTCGCACCGACCGTAAGCGCAAGGGACAAGGTCCCGGCACCGGCAACGGCAAGACCGCCGGTCGCGGTCACAAAGGTCAAAAAGCTCGCAAGAGTGGTCATGTGCGTCGCGGTTTTGAAGGTGGTCAGATGCCCATTATTCAGCGTCTGGCGAAGCGTGGGTTCACGAACATCTTTCGGACTGAGTACCAGGTTGTGAACATCGGCGACCTCAACGAGTTCGCTGCGAATTCAAAGGTCGATAAAGAAGCACTGGTTGCGGTTGGTTTGGTTCGTCACAGCGAGCGCCCCGTGAAACTGCTGGGTGCAGGCGAGCTCAAGATCGCTTTGACCATTACCATCGAAAAGGCATCAAAGTCTGCTGTAGCTGCGGTTGAAGCAGCCGGCGGCCAGGTCCACACCGCCGGATAAACAAGCATGTCCCACCAACTCGATTTCAAACGCATTCCGAAAGTACCGGAACTGCGCAATAGGCTGCTCTTCACGCTTGCCATGCTCGCGGTGTATCGGATCGGTGTGTACATCTCGATCCCGGGTATGGATCGTGCTGCGATGGCTGAATACTTGGGTCAAAACACCCAGGGCGCAGGCGGCTTTCTTAATATGTTCAACTTCCTCGCGGGCGGCGCCCTTGAGCAGTTGTCCATCTTTGCGCTCGGCATCATGCCGTACATTACCGCATCGATTATCCTGCAGATCGCCGGCGTTCTTTATCCGCCGCTCGAGCGCATCAAGAAAGAGGGGGAAGCGGGTCGGAAAAAGATCAACCAGCTGACCCGTTACTTTACGTTGGTGCTCGCTCTGGTTCAGGGCACTGCGCTGGCTCGAGGTTTGAATGCGCTGACCAATCAAGAGGTGGTTCGTGATACCGGTATGAGCTCGGTCTTCTTGATCGTGCTCACGCTGACTGCGGGCACCGCATTCCTGATGTGGCTTGGTGAGGAAATCACCGCCAAGGGTGTCGGTAATGGGATCTCGCTGTTGATTATGGCGGGTATCGTGGCGGGCTTGCCCTCTGCGACCTACACGACCATTGAAGCGGCGTTTATGACCCAAAACAATGCCTTCGGTCCGGTCAACTTGCTGGTCCTGCTGCTGATCATGCTCGCGATCGTGGCGGCGATTGTTTACGTGGAACGTGGACAGCGTCGCTTGCCGGTTCAATATGCACGGCGCGCAGTCGGTGGCGGAATGGTGAGCTCTCAGAGTTCGCACCTTCCGCTCAAGGTCAACACCTCGGGTGTGATTCCGCCGATCTTTGCGAGCTCGCTGCTGATGTTCCCGGGTATGTTTGCGAGCTATCTCGGGCCTGAGATGCAAAGCGCTGTGCAAGCGGCGACCGCTCCTGGGACCTGGATTTACAATCTGATCTACACCGTGATGGTGATCTTCTTTGCCTTCTTCTACACCGACATCATGTTCAATCCTGTGGACATGTCGGATAACCTGAAGAAGCAAGGTGGTTTTGTGCCTGGCGTTCGCCCTGGCGCACCGACTGCGATTCACATCAATTGGGTGCTCAAGCGTGTCACCACTGGCGGTGCGCTGTACCTCGCTGTCGTCTGCTTGGTTCCGTTCGCGGTGACTGAATGGTTCCCTGGCGTGAACTTCTACTTCGGCGGCACCGGCTTGCTGATTGTGGTTGGCGTCGCCTTGGACACCGTGACCAAGATTCAAGCGTACCTCATCTCAGCGCATTACGATGACTTCAGCGTCGATGCTCCAGACCGACCTCGCCTTTCGGCTCGCACAGACGAGTTCGACGGCGCGAACAGTCCGTCTTAGGGGGATCAGATGATGTTGGTGCTGATGGGACCGCCCGGCGTGGGTAAGGGGACACAAGCTGCTCGCTTAGAAGCGGCCTTGGGTTTGCCTCAGGTCAGCACTGGCGCCTTGTTGCGTGCCGCTCGTCGAGATGGTTCAGCTTTAGGTGTTGAGGCTGCTAAATTTATGGACGCTGGCAATCTAGTGCCCGACGAAGTGGTGGTCGCATTGATCAGCCGTCGTTTGGCTGAGTCGGACGCACAAGCTGGCGCTATTTTAGATGGCTTCCCGCGGACGGTGAGCCAGGCCGAGTCTCTCGATGTGATGCTCAAGGCTAAGGACCGGTCGGTTGATCGGGCTTTGCTTTTGACCGTCGATGAGACCGCGGTGATTGATCGGATTTTAGGTCGGCGGACGTGCGTGCAATGCAACAGCGTGTTCCATATTCGCTCGAAACCTCCCCGGGTCGCGGGCACATGCGATTCGTGCGGTGGAGAGTTGATTAGTCGTAAAGATGACAACGAAGAGGCGATTCGCACCCGGTTGGCCACGTACAGGGCCAGCACTGAGCCGGTAGTGGGTTTTTATCGTAGTCATGGGGTGTTGCGTGAGGTCGACGGCGGCCAAACGGTGGATAAGGTTTTCGAAGGGCTCCAAGGGGCCCTTAATCACTAAGGTTTTCATTTGCCCGCTCTAGGGGTGCGTGCTAGGCGCCGCCGCCTTGGTTAGTGGGCAAATAAAGGGATTAACAAAGGGTATGGCGAAAGAAGATACCATCGAGATGGAAGGGAAGGTCGTTGAAGCGCTCCCGAACGCAATGTTTCGGGTCGAGCTCGACAACGGTCATAAGCTTCTCTGTCACATCTCGGGAAAGATGCGGAAGTTCTATATCCGCATCCTTCCGGGCGATCGAGTGACTTGTGCGGTTTCTCCGTATGATCTCACCCGTGGTCGAATCGTCTACCGCTGGAAATAAGGGGAGCAAGTTCGATGAAAGTCAGAGCTTCCGTGAAGAAGATGTGTGAGAAGTGTAAAGTGATTCGTCGCGCAGGCGTGGTTCGAGTCATTTGCCAAAATCCGCGGCATAAGCAGCGGCAGGGGTAAGAGAAAATGGCACGTATCGCCGGTATTGACCTTCCGCGTTCCAAGCGGATCGACATCGCCCTCACCTATATCTACGGGATTGGTCGCGTCACTGCGGTCGACATCCTGAAGAAGGCTAAGGTCGATGGAACTACTCGAGTACACGCACTGACCGATCAGGACGTTGTGGATATCCGTAAGGCTATTCAAGATGGTTATAAGGTCGAAGGTGACCTTCGCCGTGAGGTCCAGTTGTCGCTCAAGCGTCTTATGGATCTGGGTTGCTACCGCGGGCTTCGGCACCGTCGTGGTCTGCCTGCTCGTGGACAACGCACCAGCACGAATGCGCGGACTCGCAAGGGCCCCCGCAAGTCTGCAGCGAGGAAGTAAATCATGGCTTATCAAAAAGGTCGCAAGCGCTCGAAGCGCGTGGTTCAAAGCGGCGTGGCACATATCCACTCCACTTTTAACAACACCATTATCACCATTACCGACGTGCAGGGTCATGTCGTGTGTTGGGCGAGCGGTGGATCGAAGCAGTTCAAGGGCTCGCGCAAGTCGACTCCTTTTGCCGCTCAGATGGCCGCCGAGGACTGCATCTCACGCGCCGTAGACATGGGTCTGCGCCAGCTTGAGGTTGAGGTTCGTGGTCCTGGTGCAGGTCGTGAAGCAGCGCTTCGTGCCCTCGCCGCCTCGGGTGTCAAGATCACCACTATTCGTGATGTAACCCCTATTCCTCACAACGGTTGCCGGCCGCCCAAGCGCCGCCGCGTCTGAACCGGGAGACACAATGATTCAGCGAAGTCTTCGCAATCTAGTCAAGCCGCGCGGCCTCGTCGTCGATCGCGACAGCTTGAACGAAAAGTACGGCAAGTTCACTGCCGAGCCGCTCGAACGCGGTTATGGTCACACCTTGGGCAATGCTTTGCGTCGTATCCTTCTAGGGTCGCTGCATGGCTATGCCATCACCAGCGCTCGCATTAAAGGTGCGCTGCATGAGTTCACCGCTCTTGAGAACGTTGTGGAAGATGTCACCGACATCGTCCTCAACCTCAAAGAAGTCTGCCTGCGCCTTGAAGGAAACCACGAGAGCCGGACGCTGCGCGTTCGTGCCGAAGGTCCTTGCGTGGTCACAGCCGCTGACTTTGAAACCGACTCGTCGGTCAAGGTGCTCAATCCTGACCATGTGATCTGCCATGTCGCCGAAGGTGGCGTCTTTGATGGTGAGTTCCAGGTCACGGTGGGTAAGGGCTATGTCCCTGCAAAAGAACTGGCTGCTGAAAAGGCTCCCGTTGGCACCATCTGGATCGACGCTCTGTACAGCCCGGTCAACAAGGTGAACTTTCGCGTGAGCCATGCTCGTGTGGGTCAACGGACCGACTACGACAAGCTTGTCCTTGAAGTCTGGACCGACGGAACCGTCAGCCCAGAAGATGGTGTGGGCATCGCTGCGAAGATCCTCAAGGAGTACTCGCAGCTGTTCATCAACTTCGAAGAGCCCGAGACCCTCGAGTTCGAGATCGAAGAGGACAGCCAAGAAGAGATCAACGCCAACTTGCTTCGCTCGGTTGATGAGCTTGAGTTGAGCGTGCGCTCGATGAACTGCTTGCAGACCGCCAACATCAAGTTGATCGGCGATCTCGTGCAGCGCAGTGAAGCCGAAATGCTTCGCACCAAGAACTTTGGGCGTAAGTCGCTCAAAGAGATCAAAAACGTACTCGCCGAAATGGGCTTGGGTCTTGGTATGAGACTCGAGAACTGGCCCCCGGCGAATCACCCCTCGCTTCAGCCTAGCGCTGATAGCTGAGTTAGGGTTCGGAGGAAGACATGCGTCATCGTAAATCGGGTGTGAAGCTCGGTCGTACTTCGTCGCATCGCAAAGCGATGTTTCGGAACATGACCACAAGCCTGCTTCGGCATGAGGCGATTGTGACTACTGAGGCAAAGGCGAAGGCGTTGCGCGGCTATGTTGAGCCGCTCATCACTTTGGCTCGCTCCGGTGGGCTGACCAACCTTCGTAAAGCAGAGCGCGACGTGAAGGACAAAGAGGTCCTGTCGAAACTCTTCGACGAGATCGGTCCTCGCTACGCAGAGCGCCCCGGTGGATACACCCGTATCCACAAGCTCGGTGAGCGCAAGGGCGACCGCGCCTCGATGGCACGTATTAGCCTGGTTTAGTCGGTCGAACCCACGGCGCTTGCGCCTGGTCGAGATCGCCAAGTTTCAACCTCGCCGTGGAATCCCTGGCGAGGTTGATCGTTTTTTGGGCTCATCGACAGTTTGTGGAATCAGATCTCGGGTCGGTCTCCGAGCAGCGCTGCTCCTACGCGAACCCAGTGTGCGCCGCTGTCTAGCGCCTCAAGATAGTCTCCACTTGTTCCCATGCTCAACTCGCCGCCATCGGTCGCTAAGAGCCCTTTGGTCATCAGGTCATCACGCAGTCGCGCAAGCTGTGTGAAGGGCTGTGTGTCGCCCCAGTTCGCTCGAGGGGGCGGCAACGCCATCAGACCTTTGATCTGGACCTGGCTTGACGACTTGAGCTCGTCGAGGAGCGCCTCTAGGTCGCCTGGGTCCACTCCGGCTTTGCTATGCTCTCCACCCAGCCGAACTTGAATCAGTACCTTAGCTTGCTCGAGTCGGCGCGCTGTTTTAAGTCGCTCAACGCTGTGAATACGGTGCCAGCCCTCGGTTAGGTGGCGTGTTTTGTTGCTCTGAATACGGCCGATAAAATGCCAGCGCGCGTCGGGCATATGTGGCTCGAGCAGTGTGCGCGAATCGATCGCTTCTTGGATGTAGCTGTGGGCGAAGTCTCTGAGCCCCAAGGCGTAAGCAGCCAAGATGCGCTCGGGAGGTTGCTTTTTGATCACCGCGATCAAGCGTCCTCCGAGCGCGCTGCATTCAGCTTCGATCCGCTCGATAGTCGGTCGCATGGATTCGACGAGTTGTTGGTGGTTCATTGAGGCTTAACTCCAAGGTTCAAGAGGGCTTGAAGGGTCTCATCCAAAGGCAAGCCAACCACTGCGGTATGGGAGCCCTCAACCTGAGTGATCAAGCCAGCGCCAAGCCCTTGGATGCCATAGGCACCTGCTTTGTCCATCGGCTCACCACTGGCGACATAACGCCGAATTTCCTCATCTGAAAGCGCTCGAAAGTGAACCGTGCTGGTCACGTAGAAACTGACCACTCCTCCTGCGTGCCTGATCGCAACCCCGCTGGTCACGTGATGAGGTTGCCCGGACAGCTCACGCAGCATCGCACAGGCTTCCGAATGGCTTCGCGGCTTACCGAGACAGCGTTGCCCGATATGGACGACGGTATCGGCGCTTAAAGTGACGAGTTCAGGGCTGGATTCAGGGAGCTTGGCCAGCGCCGATCTCAACGCCTGCTGCGCGCCGTGGCCTTCTTCTTTGAGGGAGGGTTCAGGCCTTGCGGTTACTGGGGTCAGATCAAACCCAGCGCCCCGGAGAAGGCTGTGTCGGCGGGGCGATTGAGAGGCTAGTCCCAAACGGTTTGTAAGACTCATGAGGTCGCTCCAAAAAGACTCGCGCTGAACGCGCCTTCGCGTTGACGCCACTAGCGTAGTGTGGCTAGATGGTTAAGTACGGTTGCTTCGAGGAGGCAGGGATGCCGAATAGTTTGGTCCTTTCAGCTTTTGGGCTGGTCTTAGCTCAGACCCCTGGGGTTGTGCAGCCGTCGCCGAGCGCGGGCGCCCGAATTCCAGCGATGGTCGCAGAGGCGCAAGAGGCTCAACTGAGCATGAACCAGGGCATGCGACGCACGGTCGACATCCTCCGGGAAGCGCGTCAGGGCTCGGACATCGTGCGCATGAGCTGCGTTAATGAGAAGCTGACCGTCATCAAAGGGATCATTCGAATCTCTGAAGATGCGTTTCGTGGACTGACCCAGGCTTCGTCCCGCAACGACGAAGACCAAGCATCCTACGAGCACAATAAGATCATGATCAGCCGCGATCGGGTGAACAGCCTGACGGTTCAGGCGGTCAACTGTGTGGGTTCTTCGGCGACCGCAACCGGTGAAACGGAGACCCAAGTCGATGAGGCGCGAGCGATCCAGAATCGCAACGTTCTGGCGACCAAGCCAGTCTTTGGCGATAGCCGCAGCTGGCAAGACACTGAGGTGGCTCAAACTGAGACCGAAGAGCCCGGCTCTGACGACGGTGAAGAAGGTGAGGGCGGCGAGGCTGGCTCTGCTGGTGTCGACTCAACCGGTGGTGGTTTGAATGCAGGTGGCAACATCGGCGCTGCGCCAAGCACTGGTAGCGATGGCTCGGGCGGAGACGGCTCGGGCGGTGGAAGCACCGAACCACCGCGTCCGCCCGCCTCAGCTCGCAACTAAACTCACAGCGCTTGCTCAATGGGCAAGAGGACGAGTCAGCAGACGAAAGCTCTGTGGCTGTTCCGGCTGTTCCTCGTTTTAGGTCTACTCATCATTCCATCGGTTCTTCCGCTGACGTGGATGCGCGCTTCGCTAAGCGCCGATGACCAAGTTGATGAACAGCGAATCAAGGCTTTGGAGTTGCGGATTGCGCAACTTGAGCGTGCTCAAAAGCAAGGGTCTAAGCCCCTCAAGCGCTCTAGCGCCTTGGTAAAGGGATCGGTGGTGCCTGTGGTACCAAAGGCACAAGGCAGCGCAGACCCGAGTCGAGGCGAACTCGGCCTGCCGAAGTCCGCAGCACCTCTTGATCCTTTGGTCACGCGGATTCAACGGCGCCTGGCTTTAGTCGAGACGATTATCCGGTGGCGTCGAAGTGAAGAGACGCGTGAGGAGTTGGTTCATCATCGCGCCGGGATGGGCGTAGTGCATGGTCCGGCAGGTGATCTGTTGGTTGCTCGGGCGATCGCCGATCCCTGGTCTGACTTGAGCATGCGCAGTCAGCGTGAGGCGGCTCAACGCAAAGGCGGCTCGGCTGAGGTGCTCTATCGAATTTGGGGTAGTGGGCTTCAGGTGCTTGGTGAGGGAGGCAAGGTCAACGCTCAAAACGCTATGGTTTTTGATCAGGCCTTGCGCTCACAGCCGCTAGGACAAGATTTGATTCGACTCCAAAATGTCGGTTTTCCTGGAGAAGACGATGAGCTGACCTTGGCGCCTCGTGGTGAAGAGTCGGTCTTAGCCTTCAAGTGGCCTCCACCCTTGCGTGCTGGTTTGCCAGATCAAACGAGCCCTCAACAAACTGAGCTCGCCTTTGGCATTTTGAGTCCAAGCTGTACCGGCTGCGTTTTGTTCGACGGCAGAGGACATTTGATCGGTCATGTGGACGCTATCGGCGAACATCAGGTGTTGCCGGGGATGGGGATGCCCTGATGTGGATCGATCAACAAGAGCAGCTACTCGAGCTGGTTGCGTCCGTCGATCCAGGTGATTTATGGATCGATACCGAGTACGATAATCAGCGATATTTTGCGCCCTTACTCGCCTTAGTTCAGGTCGCATGGTCGGATGGTTCGGCTGTGATCGATCCGCTTGAGGTCGACTTGGCCGCGCTCAATGGCTGGGGGAAGCGCTGGTTTAGTCACGACGGGACCCATGACTGGTTGCTTCTAGATCAGGCGAATTGGCGGCCTCCAGACGCTTGCCTCGACACCCAAATCGCTGCGCGATTGCTGGGCTACGAACGATTTGGCTTAGCCTCTTTGGTCGAATCTGTCCTCGGTCTAGAACTCGATAAATCAGAACAGCGCAGCGATTGGCTGCGTCGCCCGCTCTCTGCTGAGCAGCAGGCCTATGCTGTTGGCGACGTGGTCCATCTTAGAGATTTGACCGCTGTGTTCTCGGAGCAGATCACTGCGCGAGGGTTAGAGCGGGCTTGGCTCGAAGAGTCGGCATTGGTTCTTGAGCGCGGCTTGAGTTTGTCCGAGCGGCAGCCCAAGCCGTTTTGGAAAGTTAAGGATTTGCGCAAGCAGCGGCCTTTGGTGCTCGGGCGAGCGAAGACAATTTTGGACTGGCGCTTTGCTCAAGCTCAAGAGCGGAACCAGCCTGAGTTTCGTGTGCTTAATGATCACCTCGTTGTGCGCTTGGCGACAGGACAGATCCGCCCCCGAGAGCGAAGCCTAGCCCAATTACTCAAAGCGTCTGAGCCCTGCGATTGGCCTGAGCGTAAACGACCGGCTCCAAGCTCGTCATCGCTCGAGAAAAAACTTAAAGCGTGGCGTGTTGAGCAGGTCGCTGAGTTGCCGATGGAGACGAGTATGGTGCTGCCATCACGCTGTATTTCGCAGCTCGCTCAGGGTGAGAGCCCATCCGATATTCCTGAGTTGCAAGGCTGGCGCCAGGCGATGTTCGGCGATCAGATCAATGCGCTGATCAGTTGAGCCATTGATCGTCTTTGGTCTTACCACCTTTGATCACATCAAGCTTCGGTTGCCGCTTTTTCTTCATCTGTCGACGCAGCGAGGCGAGCCGCGCTTTTTGCCGCCATCTTTTGGGATTAATCCCGCCAGTGATCAGCGCCCAACCGGTCACCATACCGCCTAGATGAGCCGCTGAGCTGCTTGCGCCGCCTGGACTGACCGCCAATAGAATCTCAAAACCCACCGAAAGATAGAGTAGTTGCTTTCCGGTAAGCGGTATAATCCCAAACAAGCGAATGGTTCGCCGTGCGTGGATGAGCGACCAGCAAACCAGCAAGCCAAGTCCGCCAGCGCTTGCGCCGATGACGGGATTTGATGGTGATAATCCGACCAGAGCCGATAAGGTAGCGAGCACGCCGCCGCCGACGATGCAAAGCGCCGTTAGGGTCAATAGGCGCTTGCCTCCAAACTGTTGCTCGATGTCCAAGCCAAAGAAATAGAACAAGAGCAGGTTGCCGATCAGATGGCCGACCCCTTCGTGCAGCAGACCGTAGCTGAACAAGCGCCAGAGTTCGCCGCCGACGACCGCGCTGGGCTGCAGATCAAGATGGGTGATGAGCACCCCTGCGCCCATGCGAGCACCCAGCATAGAGACGATGTAGCCTCCGCACAGTCCGATCAGGATCTTACGCAGCATCGGCGTTGGAGGCGGGAAAACCATCGCTATTTGGAGCGCACGCAACCGCTGCTGGCTGCATCGAGCCATTGCTTTGCGGGCGCTTTGACTGGCGCCTCGACCCAAGCCAGGCACCGGCCGACCTGTCTCCAGGTCAGTACGTAGCCATCACTCACCGTCGAGCCTGAAGCGTTGATGGTTGGGGGCTTGGAGTACCGATGGGCAAAACTCGTCTGCAGGAGCTCTCGGTAGCGTTTGGCTGCTGCTGCATCGTCTGTAGCCACTGCGGCGACAAACGCAGAGGATTTACCTTTGATCAAAAAGGCGTAGCGATCACCGCCCCAACCGTTGGCGAGCTTCTTGGCAAGCTGGTCGCGTTGCCCCAGTGGAGACACGAGGAATCGCATCCCGAGCTCGCCAAGGCGGTTGCGCAGAGCCACTTTATAGCCGCCCAAGTCTGAACCTTTGAGCGCAAACTCAACCCGGACCGGTTTGTCGTTTGGGTAACGCTCAGGGTGCAGCAACTGCTCGGTACTCACCGGCGGTTTGCGATGCAGTTTATCGACATCGCTAAAGCCTGACTTTGCCATCGCTTGCATGAGCAGCTTGAGCGCTCCGACATAGGGAAAGGTCAGCCCTTGACGCATATAATGCGGGACATGTCGCGCCGTGAGTGTAGGGCCATTGGTGATTTTATCGGCCATATCGTCGACCGTTTTTTGCAGCGCCTTCATATCGAGACCTTGCATCATATGAACGACCATCGTGATGGTTGCGTCGCCCTCGATCACGGCGCTGCGCGCAATGGTCGCGTCATCATTGTCTGGAATTCTTTTGAGCGCCGAGCGCAGACCGAAGTGCTGATGCTGGAGCGCGTGAGTGAGCTCGTGGGCAATAATCGGTCGCTGCATGATGGTGGCGAGCCATGAGGCCAGCACGAAGCGATCTTTATGAGGGTCAAAATACCCAGCGACTTGAGCGGTCACGAAGTCTTGCAGGGTGCCGCGGTAGTCGAGTTGTTGAGGAATCAAGCCGAGATGTTTGAGCAGCGAAGCCTCGCGCTCAAGCGCCTGGCCTGGGTATTCCTCGGCTATGCGCTTACCGACATAGGCTAGAATCTGTTCTCGGCTGTGACTAACCGCTGGCACTTTTCGCAAGACCTTCAGGTTGCGCAGAGCGCTCACCTCTTCAAGAATCCCATCGACGAGTTGCTGGTCGGCGCTACCAGCAACTTGTGCCGGTGACCCTATAAGCAATTGCAAAGCTAGGCTAAGTGGCAGTAAAAAGGTCATGATGATGCAGCGCCTTTCCCGACTAGCTCTTTCTTCGGCACAGTCGTGGGTTAGGATAAGACGCCTGCTGCGTGAAAGGGATTTCAATGCGCGCTATTTTATTTGCCTCTTGTTTGATGACGGCCTGTGCGTCAGCACCGATCGCAGGGCCTGACCTAGCCGGGGTTCGTATCTATCCGAAATCGAGCATCGAGATCGGAAAGAGCAGCTTTAAAGCAGGCTCGGGCACCTTGAATCTGCAGATCGACAACCGCAGTAATGACGAGGTTAAAGTGGGCGCATTCAAGGTGATGATCAGTGATACCGAGGGCTCTGCCTTTGCACCGATCCAAGGCTCGGGTGATGGCGGGGGCGAAGTTTTAGGTGCCTCGGAAGGGATGGTCGTACCGATTGCGATCAAGTGGGAGTGGCCAGCCGGGGAAGCTGAGATGCTTTCAGTGGTCGAGCGAAAGTTGATCAAGCTGCGTGTCGAAGGGTCGGCCAAAATTGGTGGCCAGGACGCAGCGATTGGTGCGCCGACCAGCGTCGGCACACCCGTGTTGCCGATCATCACGGTCCGTCACGTAGAAGCGACCCGTGAAGGCGATCTCTCGAGCGCCGATCTAGGGTTTCGATTTGAAGTACGAAACGACAACTTTTTCTCGGTCAAAATCAGCGCTCTCTCCGTGACCTTAAATGTCGAGGGAGTGGAGATGGCGGCTGATCAGGTGCTGACGAATGGGGACCGCGTGGGTGCCAACCAAAGCATCATCCTTGAATTGCCAGTGACTATGGATCGAGAGACGCACCCGAAGACTCTACGTCAGCTGCTGCGGCGCGGTAACTTGAGCTACACCGTCAAAGGTAAGGTCAAGTTCCATGGTATTGAGCAACCCGTCGATATTGCTTCTGAGATTCAGTTTCCGGAGTTGTAGGTTATCCTCACGCTGCTGGCTGCTGTTGGTCTGACGCTGCTTCCGGACCCGCCTCAGGCGGGACGCCAACTCGAAGTCCGCGTTCCGCTCGGTGTCGGTAACTTTCAGAGCGCTTCTCTACGCATCTGTCATGAGGTCGGGGTACCCATCGCCGAAGTGCTTTTGGTCCGCGGTCAAAGCGGCAGCTGGGTGGGTGTCATTGATGGGCGCTTGGTCAAGGGCCCCCGGATAGGCTTGTGGATTCGCGTGCGTCAAGGCGGCGCCTACCGAGGGGTTTTGGGGAGCGTGGATGATCCAATTTGGATCGAAATCGGTGAGCCGGTTCTCGATGTGACGCCGTCGCAGCGAAAAGGGGGCGCTGGTTTGTCGCACGTCCAGCGCGCCAATAAGCGACCCAATTTCGGCTTCACCGACTATTCGCCAACCATCGCAATGGCCTTAGCCATTGATCGCATGGCCGATCGCTTCTCCCGACGTCGTCAGGACGGTCGGCTGACCTTGATCGATCAAGGTCGGGTTTCCGATCGTTACGAGACCATCCGGCTCGATGGTTTGGATATGGTGGACCCTTACGACGGGAGTTTGGTCGACTGGGTCTATTTAGCGCCTAGCTTTGAGTTGCGTCGGCGGCCGGACGAGCTCGACCTCAAGCGCCGAGCGCCTCGCGGTTTGGCGGCGCGTGTGACCGGAGGAACTCCGGGTCGAGCGATGGTGCAGTCAAGTTATCGCTTTGGCACCCACCGACTCAGCTTGGATGGATTAATCGATCTCGTACCCTCTGGGTATTCGGTTGATGAGGACCACAGCAGTGGGTTGCCGAGCTATCACGCGAATCGTAAGATCGACGACCGTGGTCGGGGCGTATTGCTCGTCTACCATGGCGATCTGACTGATCGATTTAAGGTGTCGGCCGGTGTGTTGCACCGAGCCGAGGCGGGCTATCTCGGTATCTTTGACACCCTAGCTCATGGCGAGTGGCGTCAGCGCAATGCGGCTTTATTCAGTGTCCTGAGACGTCCTGCTGAGTCGGCTCAGACTCAAGCAGCGCTCCAGCTGAATTTAGGATTTTGGAATCACGACGACCAACGCGAACTCGCCGGTCCCGGGTTGGTGCTGCGCGATGCGGACGCTGATGGAAACGACGAGCAATTCCCCAGCGGGGTTTTGTTCACGCACCAGCAGAACCTTTGGAACGCAAAGGTCGGGCTTGAGATCCTGCAGCGCTTCGCTGCTTTTCGTGTAGGAGTTGGAATTGACGCAATGGCTGCGGGGATGCTGTCGGGCAGCGTTGACACCAACCGGGGTGAGTCTGGTGTGGCTTTAGGGGGGTTGCGCAGCCACCCGTTTCTTGGCGACCGAGGCCGGTTTATCGATGGCTTTGGCCAGACTTCATTGGTGGCTAAGTTTCTCGAGGGTCCCTGGCGCGTTCAGGGGCACTTCGGCGGGGTCTTGGCGCAGCGGGGCGAGCGCTTGTGGTCGGGGCATTTGCAGGTCGCCAATCAGAGCCCTGGCCGGCGACTAGCGGTTCGGGTCTGGTCTAAACCTCAACTCCGCTTCCTCGATCGACACCTGGCACCCGAGGGCTATCTCGCTCAAGGTTTGAGTGACTCGATGCCTTACGGTCGAGCCTTGATCGATTCAAACGAAGGCTTGCCTGCACCCTATTCAGAAGGGGTGCGCTTTGACACCTCGGTCCGTACGGCGCGCAGCTCAGGTTTGTGGCTCTACGGACTCGATCTTGGAGTCGAAGAGCACGCTCATTCATCCGATGGGGTTGACCGCTCAGGCACAACGTCGCCGATGGTGGACGACGGGTCGACTCGCTCTTGGTGGGTCGGTGGGCGTATGGATTTTGCAGCATTTAGTGGCTTGAGGTTCCACGGCTCGATCTGGCTGGGGCAAAGTTTTGCTCAAGCGATCTCAGGTCGTGGATTGGATGCGCCCGACCTGGATCAGCCCTGGATCACTTTGGATGAGGCGCCGACCTGGCGTTGGCGCAATACGATTGCGCAGGTCATCGACACCCGGTGGATGACGGGTGGGGGACTCCAAGCCATGAGTCCAATGAGCAACTCAGACCGCAGCGCTTTGTCGACATTGCATCGCTTTGAGCTGCCCGCTCAGGTGCGAATTGATGCATGGATTCGCTACCAGTACCGACAATTCGGCATTACGCTTCGGGGAGATAACATGATGTCACCGTATCTCCTTGCTCCTGTGCCGCGCCCAGACCGAGTGCCCGGTCTGCTCCCTGTGAGCCCACGACGTGTGATGCTTTCTGTCGAGTGGAGTCCTCAGGGGCGAGCAGGCCGTTCGAGTCCATTTTAGAACCAACGAGCCATTTATTTGGGTTGTGGCGACTTGGCACCTACCATGGAGGTGTTCAGGGGTGTTTCACCCCCGCAGGAGGTCGCATGGCGGACCAGCACCGCAAGGTAAAACAAAGTGTCTATTTGCCTGAAGAAATGCTCGCACAGCTTCGTCTCGAAGCGGATCGTCTTGAGCGCCCGTTGAGTTGGGTTCTTCATCGGGCTTGGCGAATTGCCTCGCCGTCGATCGAAGCCATCCCCGACGCCTGATCGCTACTGGATCTGCAGTGTGAGGGTCCCGGTGCTTTCGGTTTGAGTGAGCAGATACCAAGTGGCTGCTCCACCCAAAGCGCTGACTCCAACCCCTCCAGCGATCCAGCCCCAGGGCAGCGCTGTGTGTCGTTTCGGTCGGTCACTGCTCAGCTTGATAGGTGCCGCTCGACGCGCCTCGCGGCATCCCAATGTGCGATCGATCATCACCGGGAAATCGCCTTTGATACGCAGGTCGTCGAGATTCAGCGATACTTCAGAGCGACCCTTCTTGAGCACGATGCTGCCCCTGATCGTGAGATCACTCTTGGGCATGCAGGTCTGCTCGGCCTCGCCTCTAAGTTTCATCGACGCGTCACCTTGATGTAAGAGGTAGCGTCCGGGCTCTAAGCCTACAAGCTCACCGCAGTTGTTGGCATTGAGCCGCATGGTTTCGAGCCTGAACTGTGTGCCGGTGACTTGGTCGAAGGTCATGGTGAGTGAGCAACCCGTTTCGAGCGTGATCGTGATTTGAGCCTGCCCTATGCATCCCTCATCGCCCTCGGTCAGTTGAACCTGCGCTTCGAGCCCGTGCAGGTCGAGACTGCGCGCTCGGTCCAGATCCGCCTGAAGATACCCCTCACTACGGGGCGCAAAACTGCACGATGGTGCAGGAGGCACAGCCACCAAGCTTGGGTTTGCTCGGGTTGGCTGTGGGTCTTCTTCACCTTCGGGCATTTCATCCAAAAACTCAGCTCGGGTTCTGATCGGCTGGCTGGGTTCTTCCTCGCCCTCTGGCATCACATCATCACCCTCGGGCATCTCATCTTCGCCTTCTGGCATGTCGTCCGATGCGATGATCGGAAGATGAGCGAAGGCTGGCGCGCCCGGGGTGATCGACAAGGCGAAGACACAGAGCAGGGGCAGCAGCTTATGCATCAGTGATCCTCCGCAGAAGCAAACACCGCAGCTCCTGCTAAGGTCGAAAGACCACCATCACAGGCTCCGCAGGCTTCGGCTCCACCGGCGACCAGTGCCTGGTTAGCGCCCGCTGCGGTCGCCGTGAGCGCTCCTGATAATCCGGGGAGCTGTGCGGCGGGCGAAAAGGTCTCTGAGTTGTCATCAAATACCGTGTAGCCATGCCGAGCCTCAAGCAGTCCGAGATCGGCAAAGCCCCCACCAATCCAGGCGCGGTTGCCTTGGCTCATACGAACCGATGAGCCGAAGATCGAAGGAACACCCTCCGGTAAGGTTTTGGACCGAACATGGGTCTCGGTCTCGGCGAGGTAATAGTAGCTGTTTTCTCGGTTCGGTGTCTGCAGCGCTCCGTCTCGATAGACCGCTCCGCCGACGATCAAGAAGGTTCCCGTTTTGAGTTCGACGGCGGTGGCAAAGCTGAGGTTTGCCTCACTCCCCCAGCGTTCTGTGTCTGCAAGGCGAACGCCTGCGCGCTGAGTCCAGATCTCTGGAACAATCTGTTCGCCTTCAGGGCAGCGTGTCCCGCCCCAAAGAATGAGTTCGCCCTGGTAGACGAGGGCTTGATGACCGACTCGAGGACAATTTAGCTGCTCCGGAGTCTCGGCTAATCGAATGCTGTCTTCGCCAACGGCTAGGCGGAGGACGTCGCTGTGCACACGGCCGTCCTCTGCAAACCCTCCGGCGGCTACCATCACGTCACTCGTAACCGTCGTCAGGGTGTGGAACGCCCGCTTTCCCCATAAACTATCGTGTTCAATCCATCGTTCATTGCTCGGATCAAAGATCAAGCTGGTGTCTCGAAGCCCACTGCCTCCAAGATCGATGGTGTGTTCTCCGCCGAGTCGAACTCGGTTGGTCCCGCCTACGATGACGACGCGCCCGCGCCCATCGAGAGCAGCGGCGTGTCCGACGCGGGCGTTGGGCATCGCCGCAGTCACCACAAAGCTCCCCGTTACAGGATCGTAAATTGTTGCCGACCGTGTGGCGATTCCCCAGCGGCAACCGTCACAATCGCCGCTGCTGAAGCTGTCCACCCCTCCGGTGATTAACACGCGGCCATCCGCAAGGCGGGTGGCCACGCTAAGCATCGCGGCCTGCGCCATCGGAGACCGAGTGCACTGAAGCGTCTCTGCGCGGAGCAACAAGATGCCAGCTCCGGTTCCTTTATCGGCAGCAATATCGACACCTGAGCGCCGCCCCAACCAGCTGTAGGTACCCGCATCAAAAGCAGCGCTGGACTGGAACCCAGTAAGTCTTAGGTCCCAGTCTTCGCCCGCTGGAATCTCATCGAGTTGAACGCTTCTCGCTGCCGGCTCGATATCGATTTGTCGCTCGAAGGTGGTTCGCTCGGGATGCCGCATGGTTAAATGGAGCATGGCCACATCCGCAGTGCTGACCGGGTGGGGGCCATCGCTGCAATTCGTATCCCCTTCGGCCAGCGCTAGCCGGGTAATGACAAGCGCCGTAGGGGTTGCAGGTGAGCACGCAGCGGCTAGTATGCCCATAAATAGAGCGATTTTTGGCATTTCTGTCCAAGTCGGTCGCACGGTGAGTTCTCCCCTCGCTGCGCGTGCGTGTTAAGCCTCTATGGCTTGGGATGCAAAGACGATCATCGGATAGCCGACCGAAAGGCTATGGTCGCTATTGATGGCAGCAGAGGTGCGTGCTAGCCCTCCGCCGCTTCAAAGAAAGGGAATCTGGATGCGACGACTCGCCCGTGGATTCGCCATTGCTCTGTGTTTTGCCGCTCTTGGCTGCGCTCAGACGATTACCGACGTTGATCGGACCCGTGACAATAAGACGGCTAAAAGCCTCTTCGAAGGCCAGTGGTTCATGCTGAGTACGGTGGTCGATACGCCCGCTCAGACGAGTCATACCTTCATCGGCCTTCAGGGCTCGCATGAGATGATTGAGTGGGACATCCAAGAGTCCTGGTTGATTGCCTACCGAGTTCACGAGCATGTGGAAGGCTCGGAAGCTTACGGGCAGCGCGAAGGAACGACCTATCGCGGTGCGGCAGTAGCGGCTTATCCGATTGAGCGGCATTTCGACATCAAGCGCAGCTACAGCGGCGCGACGGGTGAGCAGAGTAATGTGCTCTCCGAGAACGGTTCGGACCGTCCATGGTTCCAGCGCGATTACATCCGCGTCGCCTGGGGCAGCAACCGAATCGCCGACATGACCTTTAGCCCGGACAACTTCCGCGTGACCTCGGGCGGCGATATCCTCCATGAGCGCCAAGGGTGCGAAGAGCCTGGAAGCACGGACTGTGAGCCTGGCGCTTTGGACGTCGCAGAGGATCACATCAACATCACCACCCGAATGATCGTTGCGCCGATCAACAGCTCCGCCTGCTTCATGGCTTGGGGTATCGCTTGGGAAGCTGATGATTCGACACTCGACTGCGAAGCAGCCGAGGTTAAGGTTCGCACCAGCTTCCTGAAGGTCGACGCTGACCGCGAGAGCACCTACACCCCGCTCTACCACAACGATCAGCAGTACGATAAGTTCGGTATCTTCCGGACCGATCGCTTCGCCTACAACCGCGATTATGGTGTGCGTGAGACCAGCCGCAAGGACATGGCTCAGCGCTGGCAGATCTGGCAAAACGCGTCGGACGAACGAGGCAACATCCCTTACGCAGACCGTGAGACCCGTCCGATCGTGTTCTACGTGAACGCCGAGTTCCCTAACGATACGACCTTGCTGGATGGCAACGATCGGGTCGAAGCAGAATGGGACCGAGTGTTCCGTGAGGCGGTTGCGGCAGCCCGTAACGATGGCTCGACGGCAGATGACGTCGAGCAAATGTTCTACATCTGCGACAACCCCGTACCCGAGGGTGCGCCGGCTGCTTGCGGCGCTCCTGGCACCTCGCCCCTGCTCGGTGACATCCGCTTCCCCATGATCCATTACACCAACCAGCCGCACCTCTCGTCGCCGCTGGGCTATGGTCCGTCGTCGGCGAACCCGTTGACCGGTCGTATCTATCACGCCACGGCAAACATCTACGGTGCGTCGCTGTCGACCTACGCTCAGTACGCCACCGACATGGTCAAGCTGCTCAACGGTGACTTGAGCATGGAAGACTACCTCGGAGATTACTTTGCGGACCAGCTCAACAACGACACGCAGCGCCTGACGATGCACGCCGCCATGGATTCTTCCGTGCTCAAAAATCTGGCGATGGATTCCAAGCTCGATCGCACCCGTGAGAGTCTCGTTCGCGCCATCAACAGTGGCGATTTAGAGTCGGACTGGAGCGAGCCGATCCGCGAGCGTCTTCGCGGCACGACGCTTGAGACGGCAGGCATGACGCCTGAGATGGTCCACGGCTTGACCGGCGGTAAACTCGCCCACACCGACGAGCGCGCTCCTCAGGTCAGCCCGGTCAATATGCTCGGCACGGATTGGCGTAAGCAGCAAAAGGCTCGTGATCGCTTCCGTGAGCGCAATGGCTGCATCTTAGCGCCAGAATTCGACGACGCTGCGGTGTTGTTGGTGGCTCAGCGTTTGGCTCGTGACCCGGCTCTGAAGAACCCCGATGGTTCGATGAACTATGATCTGGTTCGGAACAAAGTCATGCAAGACATCTACGTGGGTGTGCTGTTGCACGAGCTTGGTCACACCGTCGGCATGGCGCACAACTTTGCGTCATCGAACGATTCGATCAACTTCCACGACGAGTACTGGGAGATCCGCGCTCAGCAGAACGATGTACAGCCCTTCTTCTCGATGTCCCCAGAGGCACGAGCGACGGCGATGTCGGCGACCAACATCGAGGGTAAAGGGCTCAAAGAATACCAGTACTCCTCGATCATGGAATACGGTCGCCGCTGGATGAGTGATATCGCTTTGCTCGGCAAGTACGACCAAGCGTTTGTGAAGTACTCTTACGGACGTACGGTTGAGGTTTGGGATCACCAAGGAGTCCAGGCGACTCGTTACGACGGCCTCAAAGAAAAACTGAAGCCTCACAACTACCACTACAGTATGTATCCCAAGATCTTCGCCTTTGGCAGCAACATGGGTGACCGTGATGCGACCCTTCGCTTTGCGCAGCGTAAAAACGTGCCTATTAGCGAGGTTGGCGAGGGTGAAGGCTTTACCTACAGCCCCGACCAAGAGGTGTTTTACCGCTTCTGCGACAACACGCACGATGGCCGCTTTGGCTGGTGTCGTCCCTTTGATGAGGGCGCCGACCAGTGGGAGCAAGTCGCTGCCGTCGTTGACGATTATGAAGGGTACTATCCTTTCTATAACTTCCGCCGTGACCGTCTAGGCTTTGGTAACAACATCAATTCGTACCTCAATCGCATTATGGGTCGCTATGACGACATCTCCGCTCAGTATAAGCACTTCGTGAACGAGCAAATGTTCCTGCGCGGCGACCAAGATTGCATCCATCCTGTGACCGGTCAGCCGGTCCAAGAAGACGGACGCAATCTCAAGCCATGGGAGAGCACGATTTGTGGTGGTGATGGCCATGCAGCCAGTCGTCTAGGTTTCGACCTGTTCGCTCGCGTCATGCAGCAACCCGACGTCGGCACCTACATTTGGAACACTGAACTCAATGTGTACCAAGGCTTTGATCGGCGCATCAACGAGCGCACCGCGCTGCCGTCGCAGCAACTTCCTGATCTATCCGAAGATCCGCAGTATGACTTGGATCGTCGCTTCGAGCTTAACAGTGCGCCGGCTCGAGATCATGAAACCCGTTTCGACCGTGATCGCTATGGCTACGGTTTCTACTACAAGCCACTCTCGATCGGTGTGTGGTGGGACAAGTACATGGCGCTCAATGCTATGATCGCTCCTGGTGAGAACTTTGCCTACACCGACACCCGTCCTGAGCTGCTTCGCTACAACATCAACTGGTCGTTACTGTTTCCGGGCGAAATGTTGAACATCGCCGGGGCAGCCGCTTCGCAGGCGTACAACGCCTATGCGCCGCTTTATGATGGTGAAAAGGTGGTTTGGCGTCGTTTCGCAACAGCGACTCAGGCTGAGAAGAACACTTACGCCGGCATGGAAGTCGTTTCGCCTGGCGACAGCTTCAGCGTGCGCTTCTTGTCGGTGTTGATGGGGACGGCTTGGATGCCGCAAGTGACCATGGACAAAACCTTCAACCAGGCTTTCAAAATCGGTGTGGTAGGTGCCCAAGATCAGTTTGATGTCTCCGACGAGGTCAAGGCAGATCCTAACCTTTACGTTGAACTCAAGGATCCGATCACTCATCGGGTCTACTACGCAGTGAACACCGGACGAATCGCTGATTCGGTCGGTGATTATGGCGGCGCTGCCGCTATCTCTCCTGGGTATGAGCTGTTGAAACGTACTCGTGATCTGTACTTGGACGACCAGGGCGAGTTGCGTGCCGACAAAGTCGCGCTCGAGGTCGCTCAACGCGTGGATGATGAGATCGAAGATCGTACCGACGAGTTGATCGATGCAGCCAATGCATCGGACGTGTGCATTAACGCCGCGGATTCAGCCGAAAACCGACGTGCGTGCAACCGAGCTCGTGCGGACGCCGTCCGAAACGGTCAAACCGAAGGGCGCGCTTTAGCTGAAGCTTCTGCACGTCACCTGTTACGTGCTCAACTGCACAATGCCTTCTACTTCCCTGATCTCATACGTGGATACGTCTACGCCTATGAGAACTGGTAACGGGGGAGATAGGAAGATGAAAAACATGAAGAAATTTGCTGTTATCGCCCTGCTCGCCTCCTGCGCTGGAGGCGTTGAAGACATCGATCGCACGCAGCCGAACATCCTTGAGAAGGATTTCTTTGCGGGCGAATGGTATGCCAGCTGGACCGCTGTCGATGTGCCTTTCACCACCGGCTTTTCGTTTGTCGGCGCTGGTGAGGGTATCGAGCGAGTCAAATGGGATGTGACCAAGAGCGGCTTAGTCGCTTATCGTTCCTACGACTTGGTTGAGGGCGTGGACCAAGACAACCCGCGCGAGGGTGCTGATGTGCGTGGTCCGATGATGTACCACTTCCCGATTCGTGGGCATTTCGATGTCGAGCGTTCGTACAACCCGGCGACTGGTGAGCAGAGCAATGTGCTGACCGAGAACATGGCTGACTGCGAATGGTACGAATGCAAGCAGTTCCGCGTGGATTGGAACTCGAACATTCGCTTCCGCGCTGCGAACGGTAGCTACTACATCCAAGAAAGCGATGATGACGACCCTGCCGATGCGATTCGTATCGACAAGGAAAATGGTCATCTAGAAGTGACGCTCAAGGCCTATTTTGAGCCCGAGCTCGATCGTGAATTGACTCAGTACTACGGGTTTCCGATTCCGAAGTGCTGGCTTTACTCGAATCCGTATTGGGACTGCCGGGGTCAAACACTGCGTATTCGCATGACCTTCAGCCGTATCCCGCACACGGGCGACGAGCGCGACGAGAACGGGACCCTGGTGAAAGTCGGTGAGCCGATCACCGACGATTACGAGCCGACCCCCTTCAACGATCACCGACTCGAGCGCTTCGGGTTCTTCCGGACCACTCGCTTTCACCGTGATCATAACTTTGGTGCCCGTGAATCCAATCGCGATCACTACGCTAACCTGCATCCGATCTGGAAGAAGGTTCGCGAAAATGGTCAGTCGATTCCGGTCGCTGAGCGCGAACCTAAGCCTGTCGTTTACTACCTAAACAAGCAGTTCCCGCGGGCTGACGCTCCGGTCAATCTAGTGCCTGAAGCTGAAGGTATCGCTTCCGAGTGGAATGAGCTGCTCAAAGAAGCGGTGGCTGCCGCTCAATCCAAATCCATGGATGATGTGCCCGACATGTTTGTGTTGTGCGTGAACAATCCCGTGCAAGAGGGCGATAACGCCTTGTGTGGACCCGCTGGACTTGAGGTTCGTTTGGGCGATCACCGCTACAACAAGCTGTCCTGGATCCCCAACCCTGCCTCCGCGGCTCCGGGTGGTTACGGTCCTTCGCATGTCGATCCACTGACCGGTAAAGTGATCTCTGCTGACGCCTATATCTATGGCGCTGGTTACGAGCGTGCGGCGGCGGCGATCATCGACTACATCCGCCTGCTCTCAGGTGATGTGGATCAGACCGATTACATCAACGGCTCGGATCTAGCGATCCAACTGGCAGCCGCAGAAGAGCGCTACAACACGCAGCGTAGTGAGCTGACTCTTGAGCAGGTGACGCGCAGCGTCCGCAAGCTCGAGCGCTCGGGTATCCCGGAGCGCATCGCTGAGCAGCTGCAGACGGGTGAACTCGAGACCAAGCATTTCGACGATATGGTACGCCCGATGGTCAACGCTGGTTTGCACAAGCGCTTGAGTACGCCCGAGTTGGTGACCATGGGCGCCGGTGGCTTGATGGATGGCAACGAGTCGCAAGAGGAGTTTGAGCGTTTCAATGCGCTGACCCTGGCTCGCGACATCCACGAGCGTCATGAGCTCAAGCTCAAGCGTGCAGGGGCTCAGGCGATCGACTTTGCGCTCTTCTCTGACGACGCGATGCTCCAGCTGGCTCGACGCTTGCGCTCTAAGCCTGAGCTGATGACTGGCGGTGAGCCGGATTACGATAAGATTCGCCCGCTGATCCTTAAGATGATGTTCCGGGCGACCGCATTGCATGAAATCGGTCACAACATGGGCCTCCGCCATAACTTTGCGGGCAGCGCAGATGCGCTGAACTTCCATGATGGTTACTGGTCGGAGAAAGCGCGTCTGGGCATTCTCGATCCTGAGTTCCGTCTGGCAGAGAGCTCGCTCTCGGCGCTCGCTGAGCAGACCGACGAGAATGGCGTGTCATTGCGTGAGTATCAGTACTCCTCGATCATGGATTACGGTGGTCGTTGGTACTCTGACCTGCAGGGTCTAGGTAAGTACGATCGCGCCGCCATGCTGTATGGTTATGCCAACAAGGTTGAGGTGTGGAACTTTGAAGGGCGCGAGCGCCTTGCCAACGTCAACACGCGCTCGCTTTGGTCGCCGAACAACTACCACTACACGGCGTACCCTCGCATCCTTGCGGGATTGCCGCTCGATGCTCTGACCCGCCAAAGCGCCAACCCCACGGTCGGTGGTCAGCCGGTCTCAGAGGTGATTGGTCTGATCAAGCAACGTACGCTCGCCGATGTCGACGTGAACGATGACTTGGTGGATCCTGCGCTTGAGAACCTTCGTGTTCCTTATCGCTTCTGCTCGGATGAGTACGCTGGTGGCTCGAGCTACTGCCATCGCTTCGATGAGGGCGCCGATGTCTACGAGACGGTGCGCAACAAGATCAACAAAGCTGAAGGTTATCGTCCCATCGCTGCGGCACGCCGCGACCGCGCCGGCTGGCACACGTCGTGGAGCTACATGGATTGGTCGGTCAGCACCTTTAACTTCCTGAGTGCGCAGTACAAACACTTCGTCAACGAAGAGTTCATTGTGCGTCGTAACTGGGATTGTGTGGACCCGAGCAACGGTCAGCCGCTGATGCGTAAAGACGAAGACGGTAACCCGATCGAAGATGGCGAGATCGCTCACTACATTGCGGAGCAATGCGGCCTTGAGCAGTTCGCTGCGGGCGCGCTCGCAGCGCAGCACTTTGTCAAAGTGTTGCAACAGCCTGATGTGGGTACCTACTGCTTCAACCCGGTCAGCCAGGCTTACGAGATGTCGTCAGATCCTGACTGCGCAGACTCGATCGAGCTTGATGGTATCGGTGATGATGCGGTGGGTCATTTGTCCCGCTGGGATCCTGAGTCTACCGGTTATTACTCCTTCATCAAGCCTGTCTATGCAGGTCACTGGATGGATAAATGGTCGGCGCTCACCTACCTGACGGAAACCACGACGAACTTTGTCGGTGTGGACTCCTCGTCGGACACCCGATCGTTCTCGATCAACTTCCTCGGTATCTTCGGCGACAACTTGCACAACATCATCGCTGGTTTGGTGATGGGCGATCCGATGCTTTACGGCCCGGCTTGGCGCATCCCTGATCCCGATGATGAGACCGATATCGGTGAGTACGAACGCCGTGAAGCGGTGTCGTTGTTCCTGACGCAGCCCTTCGACTTAACCCAGTACAAGATGATCAACCCCAACGATCGCTTCTTTGTGCGTTATGTCTCGTTGATTATGGCGGCCGCTTGGGCGGTTCAAGAAACCAACAATCGTGATCTCAACGCCAACTTCAAAATTGGTATAACCGGATCGATCGATGACATGGAAGTACCGAGCGAAGTTCGGAACGACCCTGATCGTTACATTGAGTTCACCAACCCGGTGACCCATCGTACCTACTTTGCGGTCAAGACCGAGACCTACGCCTACAACATGCCGCGTGATGACGCTGAGCCGTTCATTAGCTTGGGTTATGACATGCTGAAGACCATCCGTGATCGTTATTACGACAACGGAAACTTCAAGCAGGCGCTCTTGGATCAAGTGACCGCTGAGGCGACAGCTGAGGATCCAACCCTCGCAGGTGCAGAGCTTGACGCTGCGGTCCTATCGCTGGCTAACAGCAAAGTTCACCAAGAGTTCCTCTGGGTGGATTTGATCCGTTCGATCGTCGATACGTACGAAATGCGCTGAGGTCAGCGATGCGTTTTATGACGACAAAAGGGCCGGTCGCGTGTGCGATCGGCCTTCTTGTTTTTGGCGGTTGTCCTGCCGAAGAAGCGGCGCCTGATGCGGGCCCGGTAAGCAGCGAATATCCGGTTCATGGTCGACCGGGTGAGCTTCCTTTAGCGGTTCCAGATTCGATCCCAGTCGATCAGTTCTGTGCCTACATGGAAGAGAGCATTTGCGACTATCAGATCCGCTGTGACCCGACGGCGAATTATCAGCGTATTGAGCCGTGTAAGCTCGATGAGCGCTTGCCCATCTTCAACTGCCTAACACGCTGGCAATATCCTTTCATGGAGCGCCAAGAGATGGGCACTTTGCGCTACGATGGTGCCGCCGTGACAGCCTGTTTGCGCGCACTCAACGTGTCGCAATGCATCCCTTGGGATCAAGTTGAAGAGTGCTCCTTTGCGAAGTTCAGCGAAGGCCAAGGCATTCTCGGCGCGTGCTGTTACGACTCGAGCGAGTGCGCGAGCGGGTTTTGCGGTGACCGGGGTCCCAACCCAGAGCCTTCGACTCGCGGTCGCTGTCGATCGAAGCTGGGTGAGGGCAGCGGGCGGTGTTTTTACGACTCTGAATGTGAACCCGGATTACGATGCAGCGGCGGCATCTGTGCGCTGCCGCTCGATCCAGGGGAAATCTGCCGGGGCTCGGGTACGCCTTGCGTCGACGGTGCGTTTTGCGTCGGTGAACAAGGCGATACTCGCTGCGAGCTCGCCGCGCCACGCGGTATGCGCTGTGATATCTTCAATGGTCGGTTTCCGCCCTGCGCTCGAGGTCTAGGCTGCGAGCAAAAGCAAAGCGACCGCTACGGGATTTGTGTGCCGATGCTTCAAGAGGACGAGCCTTGCGGTGAAGAGGTCGCATGCTCACCGGGCCTGCGCTGCAGTGTTCCGGATCCTACCGCTGGTTCAGTGTGTACCAGCCTGAATTATGGAGCCGAAGGCGAATTCTGCGAGGTCGGCTCGGGAACTACACGCTGCAACACACGCACGACTTGCCGTGTCGAAGCGGGCACGCGGTCGGGTGAATGCTCGGGCTATGCCGATTTAGGTGAGGTCTGTGATGGACGACTTCCGTGTCGTCGTGGCTGGTGTCGACCGCTCGATTGCCAAGATCTGAGCGAGCGTTGTGTGTTAGGCCGCGAGGGGACCTGCGCAATGTATCAAGACTTAGGTGAGCCCTGCACGAACGAGATCCAATGTGGTCCTGAAGATGCCGGTAGATTCTGTAGCTCTGAAAGTCTGTGCTCGGGTCGCTCGGTCAACAGTTGCCAGTAAGTCTATGATCGATCTGCATACCCATATTCTTCCTGGTATTGATGATGGACCGGCGGATTGGGAGCAAAGCTTAAGTCTGGCCCAAGCGCTAGCCGATGCGGGCGTGACAGAGGTCGCGGCGACCAGTCATATCAAGCCTCCGATCTGGCCCAACACCCATGAGCGGCTTGCAGAGCTTCGGATGGAGCTGTCTGATAAACTCACAGAACTCGAGATCGATCTCAAGATTCATCCGGGTGCAGAACATTGGTGGTGCGGCGCTGTGCTTGATGATCTAGCCGAAGGCTTGGGTCAGCCTTACGGTGAGGGACGAGCCTTTTTAGTTGAGATCCAGCCTAATGACGACCCGCCCTTGTTTGAGGAGCGTTTGTATTCGCTTCAGCGAAAGGGGCTCAAGCCCGTGCTCGCACATGTCGAGCGGTATCGTATTTTCGATGGACGAAAAGGGCGCGCTCGCTTGAGCAACCTAGTCGACCGCGGGATCGCAGCGCAGATCAATCTGGGCACCCTGGGTCGCGGTCTGGGCTGGGCGCGAGGCGGAAACGCCAAGAGGTTCTTGCTCGATGGTTTGGTGGGCTTGGTGTGCGGAGACTGTCACCGCGCGCAGGATGTCCCTGCAGCCTATGACGTCGGGCTCAAGCAGTTGCGAAAGCTTGGCGGCGATTCAGCCGTCGAGCGGCTCCTCAATCGCAACCCGAAGTCCTTATTAGCTGGCAAAGAAGTGGACCCATGGGTTCCCGCCTAGTTCGCCTTGGCTTTGCGGTCGCTGTTTCAGCTCTGTTTGTTTGGCTTGCCTTTCGCGACCTTGACGTGGCGGCGGTAGGGGCTTCACTCGGTGCACTAGGTCTGGTGCCGGCGCTGATCTATGTGCTCAGTATCTTCATCATTCATTTGCTGCGAACCTACCGCTGGCATTTGATGGTCTGTGCTTTAGATCCGCAGCAGCCTTTGTGGCGCTCGCTGAGGATTTCGTTTTTAGGCTTTGCCGCGGTGTTCTTGGTTCCTTTAAGACTCGGTGAGTTTGCGCGACCCTTGTTGCTGCGTAAGGCGCGCTCGATCCCTGTAAGCGCTGGGATTGGAACGGTCGCGGTTGAGCGCACGGTCGACGGCTTGTTTATGGTGCTCGTCTTGGTCCTCTCGGTCATGATATCCGGAGCAAATGATCCTATCTTATGGACGATGGGTGGCGTCGCAGGGTTGATTTTTGGCGGCGCAGCGACGGCGTTTGCAAGTATGGCTTTGGCGCCGGTTCTGGCGGAGCGGTTTTGGCGAACCATTCTAAGCCCTCTTGGCTCGGTGTGGTGTGATCGAGTGATCGACCTGCTCAAGGGCTTTATTGATGGCTTGTCCTCTCTACCGACGTGGCGAGTCCGTAGCCTTTATCTACTGTGCACCTTTGCTTATTGGGGGTTGAACGCCTGGGGAATGACCTATCTAGCGGTGGCGATGGGGCTTGAGATCTCGCTGGCTCAGGGGTGCCTCCTCATGGCTTTGCTGGTCGTCGGTATTATGGTGCCGGCAGGGCCTGGTAGTATTGGAACCTTTCATGCGCCGATTATTTTTGCGCTGACCGCACTCTTTGGTGCCGCGACGCCTCAAGCACAAGCCTATGCCATTGTGCTTCATCTCTTACAGGTCGCTCACATGATCGTCGTGGCGCTGCCCTTTGTCTCGGATTTAGGCGCGGCTTTGAGTCGCGACGTGAGCTCTGAGTAGCGCGGCCTGTCCTCAGACCGCTTTGGCGGGGGCAAAAAATCAAAAGAACACCCCATCAACAGGGGGTTTCACTCTTTATAAGGGGTGGTTTTTTCGCGGACAGCGCGCGGGTGCTCATCCATTTTTTATGCAGAATATTGCCGCGAACGTTTAACAAGAGCGTCGGACTAGCCGAGACCTTGGGGTACAAGTTCTTCTGGAGCGCCGACTTGAATCACCCCGTTCGAACCCTGTCGCAAAAGCAAATGATGCGTGATCGACGTCGCATGATCGCTACGGGTGAATGGTCTGAGCCTGAAGAATATGAACGCCCGGCCGATCGCGAGGACTGCCGCTTTGGGGGACGACCTTGCTTGTACGTGGCGTGTCGGTTCCATCTGTACCTCGATGTCAACGCACGCACCGGGTCCATCAAGTTCAACTTTCCTGGTAAAGAGGTGCATGAGCTTGAAGAGACCTGCGCGCTCGACGTCGCCGAGCGAGGTGGAATCACCCTTGAAGAGGTCGGCGGGCTGATGAACCTCACCCGTGAGCGGGTTCGCCAGCTCGAGGCAGAGGCGCTGACTGACCTTCAAACTATTGTGGATTTGACCGAAGAAGACATCACCGAGCTCGGCGCTCGGATCGAGTAGTCTGGCGCGCAAAAGCGGCCACCAGTCCACTTCAATAAAACCCCTGTTTAGCGGCTTGGGCGATCGTTTGAATCGCTCTGGTTTCAATTTGTTCGAATGGGCCTTTGCCCATCGAGTTACAATTGCTACCCGGCGCTTGCCGAAGGCGGGGAGGCCGTATGCAACGTGCCCTGTTGAGTGTGTCCGATAAGTCGGGACTGATCCCTTTTGCTCAAGGCCTCGTAGAGGCTGGCGTCGAGCTTTTGAGTACGGGCGGAACGGCGCGTGCGCTGCGCGAAGCCAACCTGCCAGTCATCGATGTCTCGTCGTATACGGGTAGCCCGGAGATTTTTGCGGGGCGGGTGAAGACCTTGCACCCCAAGGTTCACGGCGGGATTTTATACCGCCGCGATGACCCGACGCATCTGGATCAAGCCAAAGAGCATGCGATTGGGCCGATCGATCTGGTCGCGGTCAATCTGTACCCCTTCGCCGAGACCATCGCCAAAGCCGGCTGCACCTTTGAAGACGCCATTGAGAATATCGACATTGGCGGTCCCACGATGGTGCGTTCAGCGGCAAAGAATCATGCGTCGGTAGCGGTTGTGGTTGATCCTGAGGATTATGCCGCCATTTTGTCTGAGGTGTCAGCGGGCTCGGTCAGTGAAGCAACACGGCGTCGCCTCGCGACCAAAGCCTTTGATCACACCGCAGCCTATGATCGCATGATCGCCACCTACCTCGGCGCCGGCGAAGCCCTTCGCTACGGCGAGAACCCGCATCAAGAAGCTCGCTTGCTTGGTGACCCTGAGCTGCCCTGCGGTTGCGAGCAACTGCACGGCAAAGCGCTCAGCTACAACAACCTGATCGATCTCGACGCAGCGCTCTGCTTGATTCATGAGTTTGAGGGCGAAAACGCCGTCGCGATTCTAAAGCACACCAACCCGTGCGGTGTAGCTCGTTTGGCGACCGGTGGAACCGGTGACGCCTTTGAGGCAGCGCTCGCTTGCGATCCGGTGTCAGCCTTTGGCGGGATCGTTGCTTGCGCCGGCGAGGTCGATCTTGCGGCGGCTGAAGCGATGGCGAAAATCTTCCTTGAGGTGATCGTGGCGCCATCGTTTACCGAAGAAGCCAAGGCGCGTTTGATGCGCAAGAAAAACCTTCGTTTGATGGTTCGTGCGCAGTCGTTTGATGGGACACCGCGCTTGCGCTCGGTCCAACACGGCATGCTGATTCAAGATACGGATCAAGGCGCCGAAGAGACTCGCAACGTCTGCACCGAGCGCGCTCCGAGCCCTGAGGAAGCCTCGGCGATGGAGCTCGCCTGGAAGGTCTGCAAGCACGTCAAATCCAACGCTATTGTCTTCGCCAACGCAGAGCAGGTGGTGGGTATCGGCGCGGGTCAGATGAGCCGCGTCGATGCCGCAGAGCTTGCGATCAAGCGCTGCCATTTGGACCTCGAGGGAACGGTCGTAGGGTCTGACGCCTTCTTCCCGTTTCGAGATGGTCTAGACGTCTGCGCTAAAGCGGGCGCCAAGGCGGTGATTCAGCCTGGCGGTTCGATGCGAGATGACGAAGTGATTCAGGCTGCAAACGAGCAGGGTGTGGCGATGGTGCTCACCGGGGCTCGTCACTTCCGGCATTAGGAGCTTGGTTCGATGCGGGTCTTAGTCGTCGGAGGTGGTGGTCGTGAGCACGCGCTCACCTGGCGTCTCAAACACAGCGCATCGGTGACCGAACTGCACGCGGCGCCAGGCAGCGCGGCGATCGCGCGACTGGCAGCCTGCCATGACGTCGCTGCAGACGATGTCCCTGCCCAGCTCAAGCTGGCGCAGCGCCTGGCGGTCGAATTGGTGGTGATCGGTCCCGAAGCCCCCCTGGTCGCTGGCTTAGCGAATCAACTCCGCGCCGCCGGTATCGCCACGGTGGGTCCCGATTCAGCCGCCGCAGAGCTCGAGGGCAGCAAAGCCTTCGCCAAAGAGATCATGAACTCGGCGGGGGTGCCGACCGCCGAGCACGCCACCTTTAGTGAAGAAGCGCCTGCCCTGGCTTACCTCGAGCAGGGCGCTGGTCCGATTGTGATTAAGGCGGACGGACTCGCCGCCGGTAAAGGCGTGACGGTCGCTCAAAATCGTGCGGAGGCATCGGCCGCGGTTGCAGAATGCTTCGAAGGGCGCTTTGGACAAGCTGGTGCCCGCGTGGTCATTGAGGAATGTTTGCTCGGCACAGAGCTCAGTTTTATCGCTCTGTGCGATGAGACAGGGATCGTACCGCTGGCTTCGAGCCAGGATCATAAGCGCCTCGGCGAAGGCGATCTAGGACCCAACACGGGGGGTATGGGCGCGTTCTCTCCCTCACCGCTGTGCAACAACGCTCTGACCGAGCGAATCCTCGCAGAGGTGATGGAGCCGACGCTCGCTGAGCTCAAACGACGCGGCTTGATCTTTCGTGGGTTCTTGTACGCCGGTTTGATGGTCGATGGTGATCAGATCAAAGTGCTCGAGTTCAACGTGCGCTGCGGAGACCCTGAGACTCAGGTCTTGATGGCTCGCTGTGAGGGTGACTTAGGGTTATGGTTGCTGGCGACAGCTCGCGGCGAACTTGGCTTGCTTAAAGACAGCTTTGCTGCTGGACCGACTTGGTCAAATGGCGCCGCAGTCGGGGTGACGCTGGCGAGTCGTGGATACCCTGCGAGCAGCGAAAAAGGCATCGTTATCGAGGGCGTAGACAGCCTCGATGGCGAAGGTGTGGTGGTCTTTCATGCGGGAACCAAAGCCGGTTGTTCAGGTTGGGAAACCAACGGGGGGCGCGTCTTGACCGTATGTGCGACGGGTGAATCGATGAGCGAGGCCGCCGAGGCTGCCTATGCTGCCGTCGATCAGATCCGCTTTGATGGTATGCAATTCCGGCGCGATATCGCCAGAAAAGGATGATGTGATGGATGTTTTAGTCTTGATGGGTAGCTCGAGTGATTTCGAGGTGATGCAGCATGCGGTCCCGTTCTTTAAGCAGTTCGGACTCGAGGCGCGGGTGACGGTGGCTTCGGCACATCGCACGCCTGATCGCGTCCATGCAGAAGTCAGCGCCGCCGAAGAGGCTGGCGCAGTAGCGATTATCTGCGCCGCAGGTATGGCCGCTCACCTCGCTGGTGTCGTCGCCGGTACCACCAACCTGCCGGTCATCGGCGTGCCCCTAGCGAGCGGCGCTCTGGACGGTTTAGATGCGTTGTTATCGACCGTTCAAATGCCCGCTGGCATTCCGGTAGCAACCGTCGGTGTCGGTAAAGCAGGCGCCCGTAACGCCGCTATTTTGGTGGCGCGTATGATCGGACCGCACCGGCCGTCGGTCGCTGCAGCCTTGCGCGAATACCGAGAAGGTATGAACGCTAAGGTGGCGAAGGCCGCCGCTGAAGTCGAAGCGCTCGTCGCGCAACAGTAGGAGACCGAGTGTGAGTCACGATGCGATTGGTGCAGCAGCACAGACAGCCCAAGCCGGCGGTAAGCCGAAATACCATGAGAGCAACGCCGCCAAAGGTAAGCTCTTCGCTCGCCAGCGGATCGCCCATCTTTGCGACGAGGGCAGCTTCGTTGAAGATGGCTTGCTCGCCAACAATCAATCGCAAGGCCTGCCTGCTGATGGGGTGGTGACCGGGGTAGGCCGCATAGCGGGTCGCCCGGTGGCGATCATGGCTAATGACTCAACGGTTAAGGCCGGTTCTTGGGGTGCGCGAACGGTCGAAAAGATCATCCGCATTCAAGAGAAGGCCGGCCAGCAACGTATGCCGATGGTGTATTTGGTGGATTCGGCCGGCGCCCGCATCACCGACCAGCTCGATATGTTTCCCGGCGAGCGTGGCGCAGGCACCATCTTTGATATGCAGATCAAGCTGTCGGGTTCGATCCCGCAGGTCTGTTTGCTCTTTGGTCCCTCGGCCGCAGGCGGTGCGTACATCCCAGCGTTTTGCGATGTGGTGTTCATGGTCAATAAGAACGCCAGCATGTATCTGGGCTCGCCGCGCATGGCGGAGCTGGTGATCAATGAGAAGGTGACGCTCGAGGAGATGGGTGGGGCGCGTATGCACTGCTCGCAGTCGGGTAATGGCGATATGCTGTGCAAGACCGAGGAAGAGGCGCTCGACGCCTGCCTCGCTTATTTGAGCTATCTGCCTAGCTCTGCTGACGAAGAGGCTCCTTTTGCCGAGTCAGTGCCTGCTCCGGCGGGTGTGGACCTTGCGGCGTTGATTCCTGACGCCGAGAACGCACCCTTTGACATCAAAGGTGTGATCAACGGCTTGATCGACGAGGGCTCGTTCTTTGAGATCAAGCAACGCTTCGCTAAAGAGATCGTCACGGGGTTTGCTCGCCTTGATGGCGCGCCGGTCGGGGTGGTCGCCAACAACTCAAAATATCTCGGTGGCGTCTTGTTTAAGGACAGCGCCGATAAAGCCGCTAAGTTTATCTCGATCTGTGATGCCTACGGCTTGCCCTTGTTGTTCTTGGCTGATGTGCCTGGCTTCATGATCGGCTCTAAAGTCGAGCGTGAGGGGATCATTCGCCACGGCGCGAAGATGCTCCACGCGATGGCGAGCGCTAGCGTTCCGAAAATATCGGTCGTGGTTCGCAAGGCTTACGGTGCGGGCTTGTATGCGATGTGCGGCAAGGGGTTTGCCCCAGACGCTGCGCTCGCTTTGCCGCGCGCCCGCATCGCTGTGATGGGCGCCGAGCCTGCGGTCAACGCCGTTTTTTACAATAAGATTGTGCAGCTCGAAGGCGAAGAGCGTGAGGCTTTTGTGGAAGCGAAGCGCGCCGAGTATCGAGCCGACATTGATCTGCTTCGAATTGCCAGCGACTTGCATCTCGATGCGATCGTCAACGAAGACGACCTACGCGACGACCTGATTCGCCGTTTTGCCTACGCATACAACAAAACGGTCGCTGAATACCCTCGGCGTCGCTACGTGGTGCCGGTCTAGCGCTGAGCGCCGAGCCTGCGGTCTGATCTATTGATCTTCCCAACCGTACAGATCGGTGATCATGCGGCCTCGGACTGCTCCGCCTCGTCGGTTCTCAAAGCGGTCAAAGACCACGTGTCCTCCGCTCATGGACCCTGCCGGAACGATCTGACCGCCGGTGATGCGACCTCGATACAAGACGCCGCCGGCTGCTTCGGCTTGGGCGCTGCGCTGACCCATCACATTGATGGGCATCTCTTGACCCTCCCGAACGGCGTCCGGATCAAAGCTTAGGTAAGGGATGAACATCGATTCATCTTCGAAGATCCCAACGAGTACGAGCATCGGGACATTTTGGTCGTTGTAGCCCGCTGCGACGCCATCGTTTACGAACGGCATGCGTTGATTTTCCCACTCCATCGACCAATCGAGTTCGCCTAGGCGGGTGATGTCCGGGTTGGTTCCAAGTGACTCCCAAGTGGTCGTAAATCGAGCGTCGATCGCTCCCTTTTTCTCAAGGCAGAAAGCCGGCTCGAGCTGCTGGTTTTCGCCCGGAAGAGCGCCTTGAAGCGCTTGAGCACGACGGTTGATATACTCTCGAAGGTTATCCAGCCCTGCGCTGATCACTCGATCGATTTCGATTTCAGTTTCGATCAGCGCAGTCATACGATCAATCTCCGCGAGCAAGGTCTCTTCGTTCCATAAGCTCTCCAAGAGCTCATTAATTCGACTCGAAAGCTGAGCGGACAGGTCACGGTCTCCCAGGATATGATGAGCGATTATACCCTTGTAATAGGGCACCTCCTCAACGCGCTCGGCGAGCATCACGCCGTCGGCACCCCATGGGATAAAATGAAGCTTCGAGGTGATTGAATCCCGATAGATGTAATGGTTGTTGCGGTTGCCAGCGTAGCCATCCCAATGCCCGATGATATTCTCCATCGCGAGAAAGGTGAGCAGCTCGTCAAAATCAAAATGAGCCCGAAGCGCTTCTTCTTTGTCCTGACCAGGGGCGATGTCTCGCATCAGCTCAGTGATCGGTCCGTAGGCAGGGTCGGTGGTCAGTGTCTTGACCTCGTAGGTTCGATACCAGTCGTCACGAAAGTCGCTCACCGTGCCCTCGTACAAATCGCCGTCTGATTCGCCGAAGCGGTCGCGCAAGAACGAGGGCTTGATCGGCTCGACGTGCACGTAGATCCCCAGATCTTCGCCGTTCATCGAGACCCTTGCGAAGTTGCAACGCGGCGCCGCGATACCTGCTTGATTGAAGAGGTCGTAGGCGAGGCATTGTCGCACCAAAGAGGGGTCTTGGACGGAGTTGTTTAGGGTCAGATTATCTTTACCAAAGAGTTCAGCGCCTTCGACGTATTCGTCGAGGTTGATTCGAAAGCTTGGCTTGGTCGTGCTTTGTGAGCCGATGAACCCTTTTTTGCGGATCCCAATATCGGGCAGGCTCTCACCGTCCATGGTGATCTGACCGTGAAAGTAGGTGTAGGGTTTACTAAAGGGTTCGGCCCGGCAGTCGCCGCTGAACTCGGTGATAAAGCTTCTCGATTGTTGCGTCAGCGCCTGCCAGTCATCGGCAGCCATTGTCAGATCGATCTGCACGATCTGATCGGTCTGAAAACGACCCTTTGGTTCGGGGCTTTCGGCTTCAACCGAGCAGCCAGCCAGTGCATATCCAGCCACCATTAGGACCAAGGTTCGAGTCATCAGCTGCTTGCCTCCTGCAACGACGCCAAAATATTAGTCTTTCTCGCTCTATGTGCAAGCGGCTCAGGGT
This sequence comes from Myxococcota bacterium, assembly GCA_040260805.1. Taxonomy (GTDB): domain Bacteria; phylum Myxococcota; class UBA4151; order UBA4151; family UBA4151; genus CACGMS01. Next base: position 36,337 of record JBDQPD010000005.1, read on the forward strand.
GACTCTAGCGCAATGCAATCAGCACAGCACCATCCCTGGGCGGCAGCCTTGATCAGAGCCGCTCATCTAGACAGGAAGTGATGCATCCGTTGAGCGCTTAGAATCGCCAGTATAGGCCGACAAAGTAGGGATGAGTGTGCAGTAAGAAGCGGAAGTTTTCCGACAGCGCGAACATGACCCCAATGTCTGCACCCCAATACTTTTCTTGGGTCAGGTAGTTTTCAAAGTCGGGATCGTAAAACACCTCACCGATGAGTTTGATCTGACGGTTCAGGTCCACATCAAAGCCATTGTAGAGCCGGTAACTGAACAGTTCGCCATAGTCTTTGATATTGAAGTGGTTGAGCTCTCCTCGAAAGCCCACGTGCCAGCTGATCCGGCCTTGACCGTTCTCTCGCAACCAAGAGACGGTGTTGGCGAGGTAAGCTTGGGTTCGCCAGCCATAGACGCGCGTCCCGGTGTGGGTGTTTCGACGCTGCGATTCGCCGTTATTGATCCGGCCGTTTAGAGCGTTGAGTTGGTAGGTGAGCCCCGTACTCAAAGCCCACTCCTTTTTGGCGGAACGTTCGAATTTAAGTTGGTGTTTGAGCTCGAAGTTTGGGTTGACGCTCACGCCTCCTCGCGACGTTGAGAAGGCCGAGGCAAGCCCACTTAACTCGACGAGGTTGCTCGAAATTAGAGTCTTATCGCTCAGCCCAACCGCAAAGGATAAACCGCTCAGGTAGAGGTCTCCCTTTTTAAAGGTGTAGCCCGTGGGGTCAAAGAACACATCGATGAGCGGCTCGATCGTATGACTAAACTCTCCTGAGGGGCGTCCAATTCGGCTGATCGCTGCGCCTGAAGAGCTACCGATGACGTGTTGAGTTCTACTCCGCCGTTGCTGGCCCCGGCTTTCTTTTGTGGTCAATCGCAACACGCGTGAGCGTTTGACTTTGACCACGCCAAAACTGGTCATGACCGAGTAGTCGTCTTGACTCTGAGCGATCAGTTTTCCGACCAAAACGGTGTTGTCATCGAGCTCGAGGATGACGCGGGAGATATCGATCGATCGCTTTGGGACCTTGATCGTTCCTAAGCTTGTTTTGAGCGTTACCGTCTCCCTATCTTGAGCGACAATCTGACCCTTGAGGATGTTTCCATCTTTGAGTTTAATCGACTGGATCGATCGTGTCTTTGACTTGGCTGTCTTCTTTGGCTTGGCCTTACCTGGCGTAGCCTGGTCACGCTCCGCCGCAGCGCTCTCGCCGGCGGCGCTCTCGGCGGCGGCAACGGGTGCGTGGATTAGCAACGACAGAGTGGCAAGGGTGAGTCGCATCATCGGTATCCTCCACGAGACAATTGGATGGTCTCGATGAAGCCGGTGTTACCAATGGCACCTCTCTATCTTTAGTAAAGTTAAGCAAAAACAGTAAAAATCAACGTTAATTCAATGCCATAAGCGATCTTGTTGGTGGTCTGACCCCATCGAATCAGCGGTAAAATACCATCCATTCGTGACCGGCTCCGCCCCCTGGGTAAAGTCTTGGCTGCCGCACCGGCCGCCTGGCACAAAGAGGTTCTGCCCATTTTGAGCGCCTAAAGTCAGACAGATACGATCCTCGGCGCCGGGGTTTTCGGTCTCGCACGGTGCGCGGTCGGAGACCGCTTGCTCAAGCGGCGCAAAGCCCCAGCTGTGCTGCGCTTGATAGTACCATAAGCCACCGTTGACCTCATGAGAGTCTTCGGTACCCGTGTAGGTGAAGACCGACGAGGTCGGTCCGTTGGCTGCCACGGTCAGCGTCTCTGCGTCGATGACTCGACACGCCAGCATCAAGTTCGCTCCAGAGCAGTCACCAAAGTTACGACGAACGAACGAGACCGGCGTACCTTCCCAGTCGTAGGTCTGGGTGTAGCAATGCGTCCATTCCTCGAGGTTGGCTAAGGGGACCTCGGTGAGCACGCCATCGAACAAGCCGAGCTGACGGCGCAGGCACTGGTTGGTGCAGAAATCATCATCGACCTGGTTGTCGTCGTCACAGGTTTCATAACCCACGTCACCTTCAGCGAGATCTTCGCGCACGAACCCATCACCACAGCGTGCGGCGTCACAGGTTCCTAGGCAGGCGTCCGTATCGCTGGCGTTGCCATCATCGCAGCTTTCGTTCGTATCGACGACTGAGTCTCCGCAGGACGCAAGGACGCATTGCGTGCGGCAAGCGTCAGGCTGCTCATCAGAGTTCGCCTCGCCCTCGTCACAGGTTTCGCCATCATCGAGGATCCCGTCGCCGCAATGAGCTCGCTCGCAGCTCGTCCTGCAGGCGTTTGGCTCGAGATCGCTGTTGGCCAAACCTTCGTCGCAGGCTTCGACGCCGCGCTGAGCATAGCCGTCACCGCAGCGCGCGAGTTGGCAACTGACACAACCGTCGCGGGTGTTGTTGTTGTCATCCTCGCAGCTCTCATAGCCCGCTGGACGACATTGTCCGGTCAGACAAACCTCGTCGCCTTGGCAGGGCGTCTCATCCGAGCACGATGCGCCAGAGCCCTCGCCCAAGTCGTTGCGCACGTGCCCGTCGCCGCAGCTCGGCAGCGTGCACGAGGTCAAGCAGCTGTCGGTTTGGACCTCATTCCCATCATCACAGAGCTCATAGCCTTGCATTCCCGGTTCAAGGTCTGCGCGAAGAATGCCGTCGCCGCATTGGGCGACCTCGCAGGTGTTGGTGCACGCGTCGCTTGGTTCTGTGTTGCCATCATCACACGCTTCGTCGGGGTCGAGCATGCCATCTCCGCAGCGCTCGACCGTGCAGTCGCTGCGGCATCCATCACCGACCTGATCGTTGCCATCATCACAAGCCTCGGCTCCTGCCTCGCCGGCCTCGACGTCACTGCGAACGATGCCATCCCCACAGCGCGCGGTTTGGCACAGGTTCGTGCACGCGTCGCGCTCGTCTGTGTTTCCATCATCGCAGGTTTCGTTTCCTGCCCATACTAAGCCATCGCCGCAACGCGCCGGCTCGCATTGCGAGGAGCACGCATCGGTATCCTCGGTGTTGGCATCGTCGCAGGTTTCGTCATTACTCAAGATACCATCACCGCAGCGCGCCGGCGCACAGCGCGTGGTGCAGTCATCGTCCTCATCGCTGTTGCCGTCATCACAAACCTCAAAACCCTCATCGCCCGCTTCGAGGTCCGTTCGGACGATGCCATCACCGCAGCGTGCCGCAAGGCAAGTGTTTGAGCAGCCGTCGTCATCGATCGCGTTGCCATCGTCGCACAGTTCTTCGCCGGGTGCGCCTTCGCTGATGTCTTGGCGGGTGTACCCATCACCGCATCGAGCGGGCTCGCATTCGCTGGTGCATGAGTCGACGGCTACCGTGTTGCCGTCGTCGCAGGTCTCATGACCTGACCACACCCAACCATCTCCGCAGGTGGCGAGCTGACAACTCGATAGACAGTCGTCCTGGTCGTCGCTGTTCCCATCATCGCAAGCCTCATCAGCCGTCACCACACCGTCGCCGCAACGACCGGTGGTTGGCGCATCATCGTCGCCGCAGGCAAGGCACAAAAGTGTTCCAGCAAAAAGTAGGTATTTCATAGCCCTTTGGTAGCCGTGATCATGGCTTTGGGTCCACCAACTAGTAGACCGTTTGGATCGTTGAGCCTGGATAGTAATGCTCGAGGATGGATTTGTTGTCGTAGCCTGCCTCGGCCATACCAATCGCGCCCATCTGGCACATGCCGACCCCATGACCCCAGCCTCGTCCCTTGAAGCTGATGCTGCGAATTCGTTGGTCGGCGCGCTTGATGGTCATGGTGAACAAGGAGCTCGGGAGGTTTCCTAGGACTCGGCGGATGCGCAGCTCGGGCTCGAGAATCAGGGTCCCGTGTTCCCCGGTCATGATCAGCGCTCGAGCGCGCCCGGACACGCCGCGCGCTTTGACTTTGATCCCTTTGAGTCGCCCAATTCCCATCTTCTTTTCGGCTGCCCGAAGGCGCTTGCCCGTCAGGGTGCGATTCCAGCGAAACATCTTTCGATTGGCTAGACTGCTGACCCGACACCAAGGCGCCGCCTGAGCGTTATCGATCCATCGACTCAGCGCCTGGTCATCATCGGTCGGAGGGGCGGGAACCCGTCCATCAGGATGTCCACGCAGGAGCGCTGATGGCGGTTGGTTCCAGACGGCGTCGTTGTCCTCACTGTGCCCGCCGCAAATCGCAGAATACTGGGCGTGAGCCAGAGGTAAGTGTGAGCCGGTCGTTGCGGTGCCATCAAAGAGCAGCTGGCCGCGCGTTTGAGCGGTCGCTTTATCGGTCTGAGGGTGGCGGGTGTCGACGCCTCGATAGACCTGACAGTCTTGGTCATCGCAGAGCAAAAAGGGTTCGGCTCCGTGGCGCTGACCGAGTTTAGAGAAGAGCTCTGTGCGGGCTGCGATCGCTTGGCTCTTCAGCGCCTCGAGCGGGGCCGTCGCATAACTTTCAGCGGGTACGGTTCCGGCGACGAGTTCTTCAGCTCGAACCAGCGCCACCGCCGCAAGCTGCGCTTGAGCATCAAAGAGGATCTCAAGCTGTCCGATGTAGCCACGCGCCTCTTTGCGATGGGCATTGACTAAGGTGAATTGGGCTTTTGAGCTCGGTCGGTCAAAGCTCAAGGCGACGCGGTCACTGGCTCGCCATTTCTTGTTGCCCATTCGCACCTCGAGCTGTCCGCCCGGTAGGGTCAGCAGGCGCGCCTCGATGTGACTCCGGAGTTGATGCTTTGCCTGCAGCTCTCGTTGCTGCTTTTCAGCCTCTTGGAGTGATCGCCCTCGACTGACCGCAAGCGCTAGCGAGCGATTATCAAAGGTGGTTCCCGAGAGCGCCATTTGCACACCAAGAGGAAGCAGCTGTGCCTGCTCAAAACCCAAGGCCCGCCAGTACTTTAATCGGCGCTTGGCGGTGGTTTTTTGTCCAATTTTATACTGCTCTGCGATCACGAAGTGACCGACTTTTGCCGCTCGTCCGGAGCGTAAACTCACGACCAAGCGCGACCCATTGGGGATCGTGAATTTACGCGCCTCGCGTTGACCTAAAATCAGCGTGCCTTGTTGATGCGTGATCACCTCAAACCGGTTTTTCCCTTGAGTGATCCCCAAAGGAATCATGGGCATCCCATCGGAGTCAAAGGCGAGCGCTTGAGACCACAAGAGATCCGTACCCTGTGGCTCAGGAGGGGGCAGGGGACCGTTGAGTAGGTGGCCGGCGAGGATCAGCGCGATCATGAGCGGATCAAATCGTGCACATCGAGCGCTGTAAATAAGGTCACTTGATCATGCCAATGCCGATGCGTTCGACCGGGCCAGCCGACGGCTTCGGTCTCGGTGCCTTGACGCTTTAGCGCCCCGATCAGCGGAATAAAGTCACCGTCGCCGCTCGCGATGATGATCGTTTGAGCTCGCCCTGCCCATTGCATCGCGCACACCGCCAACCCGACGTCCCAATCCGCTTTGCTGCTGCCGTCATCAAAGGTCTGCTTTTGCTTCCAGCGTACATCGACACCTGCTCGCCGCAGCGTCTCCTCAAAGCTTTGCCTTTGGGGACCAGGGTCAGCGACCGCAAAAGCGATCGCTCGACGCAAGGAGCGCCCGTCGAGGACGCGTTGGAGCACCGCAGCGAAGTCGAGATGTCCACCTTGGGCACGCGCACCAGCACCTAAGTTGGCGGCGTCAAAGAGGACCACCACGCCGTGCCGTTCTTCGCCGTCACCCCTTTCGGTGATGACCTTGCGTTCATGGTGCCAGGCAGAGCGCTCAGTTCTCAAGATGTCGTCACGCGCTGAGAGCTCGTCTTGATGCTTTTGAGTCAGCACCTTTTCGCGCGCAGCGTGTTCGCACAGTTCAGTCTTGAGGTCGTCCACTTGGGCGGTGGTTCGCTTGAGCTCGTTGAGCGTTTCACGTTGCGCCCGCTGAGCCGTTTGGAGCTCTGCCAGCAGGCTGTCACGATCTGTAGCGCGCTGACTGTGTTGTGCGTCGACCCGTCGGTGGGTTCCGCGCTGCGTGGCTTGCTCGCTGAGCGCTTGCTCTAGACGCGTCCGAAGCGCTTCAATCTGCCCATCTTTTTCTTTGATCGCGCGTCTCAGTTTTCCCAGCTTTGCGCTGTCTTGGGGGTCAGCAAGACTAGGGATAGGTTTCGACTTTGAGGTGCTCGAAGGGGCAGGCAGTCGAACGGTTTCCTCGCCGCTAGCCGCCGCCTCGAGGAGGTTCCCGAGCATGTCTAGAGCCGCTAGTTGAAGCGCCGCTCGAGGATCGCTCAGAGCAGCCCAGATCATTCGGGCTCGCTGCCGCTTGAACTGCATTCCGCCGTAGGTGCTCAGACGGTCAATGGCATCGTCCTGACTCAAGCTGTCCAGCAGCTTGGACTCGGTTCGGCTTCGTTTGGCTAACCCATCGATCAGATCATCAATGGGTTGACTCGAACCACTTTGAGCAGTTTTGAGCGAATGACCGACGACCGCACCGACCACTTGATGGCGTTGCAGACGCGCCGCTGAGGGAGCACTTTTGGGGGCGTGTTTGCGGTACAGCTTGTCTAAGTCATCTCGACCCATCGCGCCGTCGGTCAGGACCAGCCAGGCTGGCGGTCCAAAGTCTGACAAGAGCTCAGCGACGGTCAACGCATTGCTCCCGATAGGCGGCGTGTAGTTGTCGACAGATCGGACCTGGCGAGCCCTCGCCAATGGGCTCGTCGTCAAGCATCACAACCGCGACCAACTCGCGCAAAGACGAGGAGATCATCAGCTCAGCCGCCTGGTCCAGAAGCGCTCGACTGATCGGCCCCTCGACCACCGGAATCTTGAGTCTATGCGCACATTCTAGGATCTGTTGTCGCGTGATTCCGGGCAGAACGCCTGCCGCTAGATCCGGCGTGTAGAGCACGCCATCGTGGACCATGAACACATTGCTCGTGCTGCCCTCCGTCAGTTGGTCATCCGCGTCGAAGCGAAGGGCTTCGTGGGCGCCAGCGCGCCGCGCCGCATCGAGCGCCAAAAGGTTCGTCAGGTAATTACCCGTTTTAGCGATACGACGTCCCCGGCCTCGCCCGGCCTCTTCTAAGCTGATCGCTTTGACGCCGTGCGTCCAAAAGGATTCGGATCGCTCGGGTAAAGGTCGAGCTAGAATGACCAGACGTTGAGCACCAGCGAGGTCGGGGGCTAAGCCGAACTCGCCGTCCCCGCGGGTGATGATCAGTCGCAGATAGCTCTCTTCGCCAGGACGTTTGGCGAGCAGCGCGATGAGGTCACGGCGGATACGTTCTTCGCTAAAGCCTAGCTCCATCGCAATGCGCGAGGCGCTGAGCCGGAGACGATCAAGATGCAGCTGCAGCGCATGAAGTTGACCGCCGTAAGTCCGCATTGTCTCAAAGACTGAGTCGCCGTAGAGAAAACCCCGATCATAGATCGGCACGCGGCCCTCATCAGCCGGCATGACCTCGCCGTCGATGCTGACCCAGTCACTCATGGTGAATCGAGCGCCGGAGGAGCATACAGATCGTCCTCGATGACTTCGATTCGACGATGAGGAAAGCTGAGATTGACCGCTCTCGGCGCCAACGCGCCAATCAACTCAAGGACAGCATCCATCGGCGCGTCACCGCGCACATAGAGCATGACCTTAGCGTCTTTGGGTAGAAGGTTCGCCATCTTGAGTAAGCGGCTGCGCCATGCGCCCATCGTCTTCGATTTTTTGTTCGATGCGTAGCCCCGCAGGGGCAGTCGAGCGTCACCCGCCAGGTCATTAAAGAGCAGCTCTTTTCCGCTGATCGTCACCCGAGAGCGTTCGCCTTGGCGAGCCAGTTTAACAGCACCCATAGCGCCGAGGCGCAGCGCCTCGCCGGCGTCCTCGGTGGGCTCTATAACCGCACCGGCATCGGCGGTCTTCGCCACCGGCTTGCCGGTGTCTCCAGGGGGTTCCGTCGTGCCGGCGTCCGATTTGGGTAGCCGAATTCTGATCTTTAGCCGCTCCTCTGCCGCAGGGTCTAGCTGCTCATCCGGGCTCTCTTCGGTGGCATCCGCTAGCTCGAGGTCACGCGCGTTCTGCACCTCAGTCTTGACCCTGGTCCATCCGACCTGAGCGCGCACCGCGCGGACGCCGTGATCCCAATAGGCGAGCTCTACGATCGTGCCGCGAGGGAGCTCTGAGAGGACTCGTCCGACATAGCGCGGCGGCGCCCCGCGACTCAAAACGATCATCAATGGTTTATCTTTAGAGCCCTCAAACAGACTCTCGGCTCGCATGTTCAAGCCAGCCAGGGCGTCGGCAAGTGGGTCACCTGATGGCGCAGGAAACAAGGGGTCGGGGCGGGTCTGTACGGCGCGACCAGGCCAGGCGAGTTCACTCTCGAGATCCATAAAGCGAATACCTTGGTCATCCACTGCAAGCGCCGGACGGATTCCGGTGCGCATCCCGCCGCTGCGATTGATCGAGACAAAGCGCTGCGCTTGAGGGTGCTTTCCACCAGCCAGCGCGGCTCCAAAATCCATGATCACGCCGGTGCGGAATTCGCCGGCACCGAACCAACCTGGAAAGGGCGCCGGAAACGGGCGGTTTTTCAAGGCGCCTTGAAGATCTGAGAGCGCTCGTCGAGTCGCATCACCCAAAGCGCCCCCGTCTTTGCGGGCGCGCCGGAGGATGGACTCGCCATGAATCAGCGCAAAGCGGAGTGGGGCGAGCTGTGGGCCAGCGTATCGCATCTCCTCCGGAGCGCGCAGTCCAAGCGCTTTAGGTGGACAACTCGAGATGAGATTTTTACGTCGCTTCTTCGCTTTAGCCTTGGGTTTGTCTTTGAACGCTTTGCACGTGATCGGGCAGGCAGCGCGTTGAGCATCTGGCAGTTGGTCACCACGCAACAAGGCATTGAGGGTCGCCGCGCATGGATAGGGGTAGTTCGCCACGATGCTGCCGATGTCGTGTTGAGCAGCGTCGAGTAGGCGGCGAAAGTGAAGGGTCAACAAGAGCCTCGCTCGAACGCCTGCTTCACCGGTCTCGGCTCGAGCAAGAGCGTTGAGTGCATCGGCGCGCGGGACGCCGGGTGGACGCGCCACGGCTTCTAAAAATGGCTTCAGCTCATGCGCTGCGCTGAGCCAGTCGAGCATGGTTTTTGAGCCTGGAAAGTCGGCTTCCTTTGAGTCTGCGAATAAATCGGTGAGTTTGGTGGCGCTGCGGCCGGCAGCCTGAGCGATCAGCATGCCATCGAGATAACTCGCAACAAAAGTGTCACGAGCCAGCTGGATATGTGGCTTGTCGCTTTGAGCATGGGCATCGATGATGACCTTGAGGTGCCTGAGCTCATCAGCGAGATCCGAGGGAAGGCGAGGCAAAGGCGTCAGAGCCGCAACCAAATCATTAACCTGTTTGGGGCTGTCATCGCAGCTGCAGGCGTTGAGCGTCATCGCTGATGCGATCAATACAGTGACGTATTTAGCCATGATCGGTCTCGGTGATGCTACGCGGCAGGCCGCCATCTTCAGGGCGCACAAAGAACATCGTGAGGTCTCCCTTGTTCTTTGCTGCTAATCGGCCCCTACTCTGAGTTGTTTTACGACTCAAAAGATCGCGCGTCGCGGTGCTGATGTTGATACGGCCGGGTTCAGAGCTGCTCTCCATCCGCGCCGCGACGTTCACCGTGTCGCCCCAGACATCAAAAGCGAGCCGGCTGCCGCCGATGACGCCGCTGACCACGGGGCCACTGTGCGCGCCCACTCGGACCTCCCAGTGGGGCAGGTCAGGATTTTGGGTCCTGCGCTTTTCTAGGTACGCAACCATATCTTCGGCGGCATTGACCGTCCGCTGAGCATGGTCCTCGCATCCATCCAGCCCGGCGATCGCCATGTAGGCATCGCCGATGGTTTTAATTCGCTCGAGTCCGTGGTCATGACTGATGCGATCGAAAGCCGAGAAGATTTCATCGAGCTCTGCGATCAGTTTGACGCCGCCGATGCGCTCGGCGATTCGAGTAAAGCCGACAAAGTCGGTGAACATGATGGTGACCTCATCATGGACCTCTGGTGCCACCGTCCCTTTCTCAATCAGCTGCCGCACTGCGGTTTCGGGCAGGATCAGTCGAAGCAGGCTATCGGCCGCGTCCGCCTCTTGGGAGGCGACCATGCCGCGCAAGAAGTTACGAACCCTCATACGTCGCAACGCCACGCCGATTGCGATCGCCGTTGCGTTAAGAATCAACACCGAACTGACGCGGTTGACCACCAGACTGTAGGGCGCCTCGCTCCAGACCCAAGGCCAGCCCAACAGCACCACGAGATAGGTAGCGGCCATGCATAGAATCAGCGCAATGTGCCGGGTGAAGCTCATCGGCATGGCCGCGATGAGCACGAAAGGAAAGACCTGCATTGTGCTCAGGTACGGACTGAATGCGCCGCCCGTTAGGGTGACCACATACAAGGACGCGCCAAAGGGTATCAGCAGCAGTAACGACGCGGTTCCAAATACAAACCGAGGGGTTTTGCGTGCCAGCAAAGGCAGACTGCAGACCCCCATGGCGACGACCGTAAGCAAGCGAACCCACATCAGCGTCGACGCCTCGTCGGGCGCACGCCAGGCATCGATCGGATACAAGAGCAGAAAGATCAGGGCTCCAGCAGGAGCAAGCCAGCGCAAGATACCGTGCAGATCTTCTGCTAAGGCTTTGAGGTACTTTTCTCGATAATGCGGAGGAACTTTCCCGGCGCGGTCCATCAAGCCTAAGGTATCTCGGTCTTCGAGCCAGCGATCGACCTCCCACGGTAGACCGGTATCCGCCAAAACCCCGGCCATCGTTCCGAGTTTGGTTAGACTGCGTCGACCAAAGCGCCATGGAATCATTCAGGGACCTCGCCTAGGCCGCATAGAACGCCTGCCCCTTTGGGGCAATCCGTGACCTGTCGAACATGTGACCGATGTTTTTCGCATTGGATTGCATCAAGGCATCTGTCAGGTAGCGTTCTATGAGAATTCTAAGTTTATTGATGATGGTGTTGGCGTTGGCTTGTGATGATGAGCCGGCCGAGCCCGTGTACACGCCAATTCCTTTGCAAAAGGGTGCCCCGATGGCGGCGGTTCAGAGCGGCTTTCTTCGTCTCCCCGCTGGCGTTCCAATGGGCGGATACACGTCTAGAGATGCCGCTTTTGGGGGCACACGGACGCGGCCACGTGATCTGCGAAAGAGCAACTGGACCCAGAAATTTCATCCCAGCGCAGGCCAGCTGACCGGAACCCCACTGCAGACCCTTTGGCTCACCAATGGTGACCGCCATTTCGTGGTGCTGCGAATCGATTTGGTCGCCGCGTTTGATGGCATCGTTTTTGAGATCGAGAAGCGCTTGTCTTCGATCACGGGAATCGATCTGACCGGCCAGGTGGTGATGGTCACCTCGCACAGCCACTCCTCTCCCGCCGCACATCACCGGAGTCTTCAGTTTGCGCTGGGTTTTGATCGTTATGACCCACGAGTCTTTGAGCGCATTGTGAGTCAGTCGGTGGCGCAGGCGCTGGCAGCGCACAGCCAGCTCGCTCCTGCTCGGATTGGCGTCGGCCTGATGCCTCATGCGGACCCAGCCGATGGTGATCAACTCTGGCGTGACCGTCGGACCGAGAACGACGGGTTAATCGATTTTGATGGGCAACCCACGGGGGCTGGTTACAAGGACCCATCCGCCCAGATCTTGAAGGTCGAATCGGCTGCGGGTGAGTTGCTTGGAGTGCTGCTCAATGTGGGGCTGCATGGGACCAATTTTAGCGACGATAACTGCTGGTCGCATTGGGACGCTCCTGGGGCGGTTGCCTACGGTTTGTCTGCTCGTCTGCAGGGCGCGCCCGTGTTCTTATTGCAGGGCGCTGGCGGTGATACTTCGCCCGCCGGAGTCGGCGCATCGGCGATGGCTAAAGTGGACGACCTGGCTCGTCGAGCGGGCGCCCGTCTGGCGCCCTTGGTCGCAGCAACCCAGACCGCTGCCGATCCCATCGCTCTGGATCTAGCCCATCTGAGTTTGGAGCAGAGCCACCAGAGTTTGACCGTGAAGCGGCAGGGCACGACCAACTTTCATTACACCCCAGTAACGCTCGATGATTACGGTCAACCCATTCAGGTTCCTGACAATGTCATTTACGACGCAAGCGGTGCGGTGATCCAAGCGATCGATGAGTTTCCTGCTCCTGTAGGAGCGGGACTTTGCGGTGAGGCGGTCGGCGTGCCTTTTGGCTCCATTGGCATGGGCTTTGAGTCCGTTTCGGCTTACCCTTATGACCGCTGCGCGATCTTGGATCGACTGATGCCGGTGATCGCCTCGCGCTACGAGGTTGACGAATCCACGGTGCTCGGCGGTAGCGCCTCAGCCCCTCAAAATGTCGAGCCTGCGATGTCGGCGAGTTTGGTGGCGTTCGGACATCTCGACGGCGTGCCGGTCACCACCTTTGACCAAGGCCAAGCTGAGACGATCATCGGTCGAGCAGGGCTGATGTTTCTGCCGGGCGAGACCACCACGCTCCTGACCTTGCGCGCCAAACGCTACGTCACGGACTTGGGCTATGACGCGGCTTTTGTTGTGGGCTACGCGATGGACCATGAGGGCTATTTGCTCACTGTTGAGGATTGGGTTGTCGGGGGCTACGAGACCAGCATTAACGTGTGGGGTCCGTTGCAGGGTGAATACCTCTTAGAAGGGGCTTTGCAATTGGCGCAGCGTGGTTTGGGTGGGCACCAGATTCGGACGGATGATTTGGGAATCAAGCCCCCTGATTACCAGAGTATCAGTTTGGGTTTTGAACCCTTGCCTGATTTCGATGCCGCAACCCCAAATGCCGGTCGGGTGGTCAGTGAACTCCCTGAAGATCCGGTTTTGTTGCCGCTCAATATGGACCCTGATCAGATCCTTCCGCTAGCGACATCGGACCCCGTCCGAGTGTTGACCGATGTGTATGCCGGAACTTTTGAAGGTGGTGACGTGGGTATTGATTCACCGCGGGTTCATCTCGAGCGGTCAGTGGACGGAGAATTTGCGCCGGTCATTGGGCTTGATGGGTTGGTCACGGACAGCGATGGACCGGGGGTTTTGTTGGGTTACAGCCCCACGCCGCCGAGGACACTCGCTGAGCCGCGCGAGCATTTATGGACCATTGTTTGGCAACCGGTGGGCGAAGGTGTTGGAGCTGGCGATTGGGCGAGGTTTTCTCCGGGTACCTACCGTTTTGTCGCGCAGGGCTTGCTGCGCCGAGAAGCTGCTGCCGAGATCGAGGCTTATCGCATTGAGCTGCCCAGCTTTGAGGTGCAGCCGACCTCGCTTGAAGTCGCTGATGGCGTCGTGTCGTACGCCGCGAGTCCTCTGGGCTACCGAGCGCGCGGCGATCGCTCCGCTCCCAATCAGCCAGCGGCCGTGCCCTTGGGCACTGTCCTAAACCTAAGCTGCCGCACTGGCGATGCGATCAGTTTCGAAGATCAGCTGGTGGTTGGCGAAGCTGGCGCAGTGGATATCAACCGGCCAGATGATGGATCGACTTGCTCCTTGACGGATCCCTATGGCAACGGCGGTTTGCTCTAGCGGGCTGACCCGCATTGTACTCAGCGCAACGGCGTCCATGTGGTAGCCCCACGCCGTCCGCTTTCATCCTTCGGGGCTGTATTAGGAACTTCTTATCATGAATGATCCCTTGGCGATTCTACTGATCGTAGTTTTGGTTGCCGCTGCGGTGGCGCTTTGGATGCTTGATGGCACCTATCGTAGCCGCCTGGTCAAGTCGGCTAAACGGGCGACCGATGCCGAAGAGAAAAACACCAAACTGAGCGACACGGTGGCTGAGTTGCGCGCTGAACGCGACAAGAACCGCAAACGCCAGGAACGAATGGAAAAGGATCGCGACGGCGACCGAGAACAACTGCGCAAACTCAAAGCTAAGGTGAAGCGACAAGGCCAAGCCAAAGCAGGCCCAGCAGCTTCGGAGTCCGATGACTCGGAAGATGCAGAGCGCATGCGTCAAGAGCTCAAAGTCTTGCGTGATGAGCTCGAAAATAGACTCAGCGGCGAAACCACGGTCCAGAATCAGGTTGAGCGCCTCCAAGAGCGGCTCGCTGAGGCTCAAGACCGTCTGTCTGTCTACGAAGAGCAGGCGAAGAAAATGAGCCGCGGTGTGCGTGTAAGCTTAGTGGATTCCGATGTCCAAGCCGCCAAAGAGGACCTCCCTGCGTTCATGAAGCGGATCAAGACTGAGATGGCGATTCTTGAGCGCAAGATTCGTCGCAACCACGAAGCCTTCATGAGCCAACAAGGTAAAACCGATGTCGCGGTCGAGAAGCTCAGCACCATGCGCGCTCGCTACCGAGCGGTGTGCCGTGAGCTTGCGGTGCTGCTTTCGGGCAACGAAGATTTGGACGAGCAAGAGGCTCAAGCGGTCGCAGAACAGGCCGTTGAGCGTGCTGACGAGTCGGCAAGTTGGGCGGGCTCGGACGATTCGTTCGACGAACCCGAAGAGGTCGTCGAGGAGGCTGTCGAGTCTGACGAAGCCGCTGACGAAGCCGCTGACGAAGCCGCTGACGAAGCCGCTGACGAAGCCGCTGACGAAGCCGCTGACCAAGCCGCCGAAAAAAGTGCACCTGAGAGCTAAGACGATGGCAAAGGTGGTGATTTATAGCGCTGAATATTGCGGTTATTGCACCATGGCTAAGCGGCTGCTTGATGCGCGCTCGGTGCCCTACGTGGAGCACGACGTGACCGATGACTTTGATCGCCGGAAATGGTTGATCGAGATCACCGGCAAGCGGACCGTCCCGCAGATTTTCTTTGGCGATCATCTGGTGGGCGGTTTTGACGAGCTTGCGGCGCTCGATCGTTCAGGAAACCTAGCCGCAACCTTAGAGGCGAACGCTTAGGCTCGTCTCACCCTATAGCTGTAATTCTGAGGCTTCGAGTCGAAGGTCAGAGTAGCCGTCTGCTCTCAACACACCCCAAACCTCTCGATCATTAGGCTGGGGTAGGTTGAGCTCGCCATCTGAGTTGCTCAGGCGTGTTTCAAGCACCTCGCCTTGCCCGTCGTAGGTCGTGAGCGTGACGCCGCCTAGCACGCGTTGACTGTCCGCGTCCCGTAAGCTCAAATTAACAAATCCGTTGTCGATACGCTTATCAAAAGCCATCGCCTCGACGGTGAGGTGACCCATGGCTGAATGCGCCAAAACGCCTTCGTCCGACCATGGGGTCCCATTGCGCCACCAGGTGGGCCCGGTGAGGTCAGGGTCGGAATCTGTGAGGCCGTGACTTCCGGTCACGATGATCGTTATTTTGTCTTGCCACTCGCGCCGCTCCATCGCCGCAATCAGGCGCTCAAGCATGACGTCGACCGCAAGCAAGGCCTGCCTGGCTTCATCGCTTTGCGTTCCAAATTGCTCGGCGACGCGTTGGTAGATGGGCAGGCGAGTGATCGTGTAGGTAGGACGAGCCCCAGGAACTTGAAGGCCGGTGATCATACGCTGTGTGTATTCGGACAAGATGATGGAGGTCTCCCAAGCGGCGTAATCATCGCCTGAGAGCCAGTCCGGCGCCTGCGGAAGTTCGGAAAAGCCTGGTTCTCGACCGATGTTGAGCCAGCCCTCTGAGCCCGGTCCGGTGGTCGAGAGCGCATCGGTGGTCGCTCCGATCCTGCTCGGGCTCCCTGCGCAGACGGTCCAGGGCTCCTCCATGGTCTCAGCGGGGCGAGACAAAATCGCTTGGTGGAGCGTCTCTGCTGGTGCGCGAAAGAGTGAATTCACTGCTCTAAAGTCACCCTCGCCGAGCAGATCGAGCGTCGTATTTTCGGAGCGATTATAGATTAGATTATCGTACACACCATGGTGTCCTGACCACAGCCCCGACCCCAAAGAGGTGTGACTTGGGACCGCATTGGACGGAAAGCTTGAGAGCAAACCTTGCCGCAGCCAGAGCCCTTGATCCCGCACATGCTTGAGTCCCACGCTGTCTTCGATGACCGCGTCAAGCGCTTGGGTGCTCAATCCGTCGATCACAAACACCAGGACCTGCTCGGCCGCTTCGCTGGTGATCAAGTCGGATCGGATGACGCCGTCCATTCGGCTCATCAGTGTCCAAGCGAGGGCTCCGTCGCTCGCTCGGCCGAGGGTCCAGCCGACGCCTAAGGCAGAAGCGAGCGTCGGCGCCAAATCGACCGACTCAATGTATTGATCGACTGCTCCGCTTTGAACGCCGGCGCCCCAGGCTAAAAAACCGGCAGAGCTTGAGCTGGATTCAAGACTTCCGCTTTGCGCGGCCTTGCCTTCGATGCCCGCTTGAGCGGCGGTCAAGGCGATCAGGTCCGGTGCTTGCGGGTTTTCGAAGAAGCCGAACAGTCGACGGACACACGCTGGGATCCCCTGACAAGGGTCAGCCCCTTCGAGTTCAGTGCGCTCCATACTCAAGCCATCGCTCGACCAGCGACGAGCCCAGACGGCGCGCCCGTTTCGACTTTGGACGATTAAGCGACGTCGCTCATCACTCCATACCAAACGCTCGATCCCAGCCGGTAGATCACCGTCAAGCACGGGACCAAGTGCTCGCCGCTCCCACTGATCCAAGCCAGCATCGCCGACTGGGTCCAATAAGAGCGCTTGGGCTTCGAGCATGCCCAGCCTCAAGCTTCTCAGGCTGGTACCGAGCTCCCTACCGTCGCTTGTTGTGCCCTTCAGGTAGCAGCGGGTTTCGATCTCGGTTCGATCGCGCGCAGCGAGCCATAAGCCTTCGATAATGGTCGCCGGTCCGGTGACGCCATCGTCACAAACATACCGAAAGCCGGCGTCATCGTTCATGCCTTGGGCGGTGAGCGCAAAGACACCGGGTAACTCGGTTTCACTCAGGGTAAACACAGCCTGGTCCGGGCCTGCGCCTTCATCGGGGCAAGCGCAGACAAGACTCAACAAAATGACAATTGCGACTGTTCTCATGGCCTAAGTTGAACCTGCATCGGCGCTTAAGTGCAACAGGCTGCGTGTCGAAGTGCGGTGGGGAGCCTTACTTTGAACCGCGCCATCATCATGTTTTTATCGGTCCTGAGCACGATCGTCGTTGCCGCGCTGGTGGTAGCAGGTCCCGAAGGCGTTAATCGACTCGAGGAACAACGCCGTAATCTTGGCCGGCTTGAAGTTCGTCGCGACGCAGCGAAACGTAAGGCGCTCGCCTTTGAACGGAAAATTACGAATCAAAGCGAAGGCCTCGAAGGAGATTCGCTGTTCTCGCCACACCGTGAGAAGCTGGTCCGACAAGAGCTCGGCGTGATCGCAGACGATGAGATCGAGATCGAACTCAAGTAGTTTGCAGAACTCGCTTAAACTCTGGTCACACACGGAAAGTCCGCTGAGGCTTGCCAAGGGTCGCGCGGCAGCCCTATGCCTTGATTAGATTTAAGCGAGGTTCCGCCCATGGTGAAACGCTTCGTCCTTGATACGAACGTCCTCCTGCACAACCCTGATTCGCTGCTCCACTTCGAAGACAACGATGTGATCATCCCGATCTACGTGATCGAAGAGATTGATACGTTTAAGCGCAATGCGTCAGAGCTGGGTCGAAACGCCCGGCATGCGTCTCGCCATTTAGACCGACTGCGTCATGGCGGTAGTTTGATGGAGGGCGTGCCTTTAGAAAACGGAGGCACGCTGCGCGTCGCCTTTACCGACCGGCGTTTGCCAGCCGAGTTTCAGATGTCGAATACGGTCGACAATATGATCCTCGCGGTTGCGGTCGAGATTCAGCAAAAGGAGCCGTCGAAAAAGACGGTGCTGGTCTCCAAGGACATCACCTTACGTTTGCGCGCAGACGGTCTTGGCCTCGAAGCGCAAGATTACGACGACAACCGGCGTCGCTCACCAGACGATTTGTATTCTGGGTTCATCCAGCGAGATGTCGAGCCAGGAATGATCGACAAGCTCTACGCTGTCGGCGCGCTCGAGAGCGAAGACCTAGGCGAGGACCTCAAACCGAACATCTACATCCAGCTCAACGCTGTGGAGACCAGGCAATCGGCGCTGGCGAAGTTCGACCCCTTTGAAGGGGTGGTTCGGCCCGTCGATCGACTCAGCAGAGATACGTGGGGCTTGATGCCGCTCAATCGAGAACAGAAGCTCGCGCTGGATGCGCTCAATGATCCGCGCATCAAATTGGTCACGCTCTTAGGCAAGGCCGGTACGGGTAAGACGCTGCTGGCGATCGCCGCCGGATTGCACGCGGTGACTGAGACGCGCGAAGCGCAAAAGCTTTTGGTCGCTCGCCCGGTGCTCAGTTTAGGTCGAGACTTAGGTTATCTTCCTGGGACTGTGGAAGAAAAACTCAACCCATGGATGAAGCCGATCTACGATAACGTGGACTTTTTGCTCGGCTTGACCGCCGACCAAAAGCGCGCTGGCCGAGGTGCGCATGAGCTGATGGATCAAGGGCTGCTCGAGATCGAACCGCTCAGCTATATTCGTGGTCGCTCGATCCCGAACCAGTTCATGGTCATTGATGAAAGTCAGAACCTGACACCGCATGAGATCAAGACGATCATCACCCGCGCTGGTGAGGGCACCCGCATCATTTTGACGGGCGACCCTTTCCAGATCGATCACCCGTACATCGATGTCTCGAACAACGGCCTGGTGCACGCGGTCAATGCCTTCGCAGATTCACACCTTGCGGCGCACATTACCCTGCAAAAGGGCGAGCGCTCTGAGCTCGCCGAAGAGGCTGCCAATCGGTTGTAGCGGTTGAACGTACAGGGGTTGTTTATTCGCTTCGGGCTTGTCGTGCGCCCGTGGGGCGGGCAAGCACTCCTGTAAGGAGACCCTCTCATGCAACGCGCCACCATTGGAACGATTCACAAGTTTGAAGGCCAAGAGGTCGAGTTGTGCGGCTGGCAGTTCAATCGCCGTGGCTCGAAGAAGATCTGCTTTATGCAGGTCCGAGACGGCTCGGGCTTTATGCAGTGTGTGCTGGCTCGCGACGCGATCGATGAGGAGCTCTTTGACCAGGTGCGCAAGCTGCCGCTTGAGAGTTCGGTAAAGGTCCGTGGCTTGGTGGTCGCTGATGAGCGCTCGAAGCGTGGCTTTGAGCTGCAGGTCAGCGGCGTTGAGGTGGTGCACGTCGCCGAGGAATATCCGCTTGGAAAGAAAGACCACGGCCCTGAGTTCTTGATGAATCATCGGCATCTGTGGCTGCGCTCACGCCGCCAGCATGTGGTGCTCCGGGTTCGCCACACGGTGGTTAAAGCGATCCGTGATTACTTTGACGAACGCGATTTTCTGCTCATGGATTCGCCGATTCTAACCGGGAATGCCTGCGAGGGCACCTCGACGCTGTTTGAGACGCCGTACTTTGGTGAGACCGCTTACCTGAGCCAGAGCGGTCAGCTCTACCAAGAAGCTGGTGCGATGGCTTTTGGTAAGACCTATTGCTTTGGTCCTACCTTTCGCGCTGAGAAGTCATCCACTCGCCGTCATCTGACCGAGTTCTGGATGGTTGAGCCGGAGATGGCGTACGCCGACAACAACGACGTGATGGATTTAGCCGAGGATTTCTTGTGCGTCGTCGTCGAGCGCGTGCTCGAAAAGCATGCCGAAGAGCTCGAGACGATTTTAGAGCGCGACCTCACGGCGCTGCGCAAAGTGAAGAAGCCCTTTCCGCGGATCTCCTACAACGAAGCGGTCGAGCACATCGCTCGCCTGCGTGAGGGCATGACAGACCCAGAAGAGCGGGCTTTGATGGAGATGCCTTGGGGGAGCGACTTTGGCGCTCGACACGAGACCGAGCTGACCAAGCAATACGATCGTCCGGTGATGATTCATGATTTCCCGATGGCGGTGAAAGCGTTCTATTTTAAGCGCAACCCGGACGACCCTCGCTTAGCCTCCTGCGTCGATGTGCTCGCGCCAGAAGGCGTCGGCGAGATCATCGGCGGTGGTCAGCGTGAAGATGATCTGTCGGTGCTGCTTGAGGCGATTGATCAGCACGAACTCGACCCCAAAGATTTCGGCTGGTTTAACGACCTGAGACGCTACGGCTCGGTACCTCACGGTGGCTTTGGACTTGGCCTTGAGCGGACGGTCGGCTGGATCTGTGGATTGCATCATGTGCGCGAGACGATCCCCTTTGCCCGAACGATGGATCGATTGAGCCCGTAAATAGAGAATTTCTATAGACCGCTGAGGACTAGAATAACACGGCAGATGACCTTGTGGCATCTGCGTCACTGGGCTATTTATAGACCATGAAAAACCTGCCTCTTTTATCGGTCTGTGCGCTCGCACTTAGCTGCATGACCGAACGACTGCCCGATTTGCCAGTAAGCTCAGGTGGTCGAGTGGTTTTGGAGGGCACGGTGCGCCACGGCGTGGACGGGCAACTTCAGCCGGTCGCTTGGCCTGGGGCTCGCGTCGAAGCGGTCGGGTACGGCTTGGTCACTGCGGACGCTCTTGGGAGGTATCGTTTGCCTCCGATTCCGGTTGGCGCTGGCGATCGAAACGTCGAGTTTTTGATCTTTGATCCGGCGGAGCCGCTGGATTCGCCGCCGGCGGGTCGCCAGATTTACCCTTTGGTCAGTGGCACCACCGGACAGGTCGTGGTCAATTTAGAGGTCGGCGCTCGAGGCAGCGTGTCAGGGCGCGTGGAGTTGGTCGGGCGCCCGCACTCAGGAGGGGTGATCGTCTACGCTGATGGGATCCCTGGCGCCGATGATCTCAGCGGTCCCGACGGCAGCTTCTTCCTCCACGGTATCCCCGCCGGCGAGGTGCGAGTCGGGTTTTTGTACGATGATTATGCGGTCGCACCGACGACCTTCGTTGATGTCGCCGTGACGCCTTATCTCTCGAAGAAAATCGACGAGTCGGTGAAGCTTAGCCCCACACCGGGTGAATCATCGACAGCCGGGGTGTCGGGCAAGGTGACCCTCGAAGGGGGCATGGACGCCAACGATCTTGAGTTGGTGGTCAGTCCTTTGCTTGGACGCAGCGGCTCAAGCAGCACGGGAAGCGTCGATACGGCGGTTCGCTCGCTAGCTCTTGAGCCCGACGGTTCGTTCTCATTTACCCTAGATTTTGACGAGCCTCATACGCTGACGCTGCGCAGCAAGCCTGGATCCGAAGCGAACCCGATCCGAGTGTCTCGATTGCACCACGTCAGGCGGGGTTCGAGCGACTTGGTGATGGCGGCTTTGTGGGCAACTTATGACGCCGATGGCGACGGCTATCCGGATGGACCCGACAGCGATGGCGACGGCGTGCCCAACGCAGAAGATGTGGATCCGGACAACGATGGGTGTCTTAACGAATCCGACTTGACCAAACACAACCCGCACAGCTGCGGTGATCTCGATGAAGACGGAGTAGCCGACGGGATGGACCCGGACTCCGATGGCGACGGCGACGCAGACCTTGAAGAGCTCAGCTTAGGCGAAGACGGTCGCTACAGCGACCACCGAAACGTCGCTCACAGCTCTGAGCGAGCGCTCGCTGAGGGCGAGGTCAGCGACGATGGAAGTTTAGTGGTTTCGGGTGACGGCGTGGTTCTTGAGACAGTGGACGAGGCTGAGGGCGAGCTGACGCCGATGCTTGAGGCGTTGCGGGACCATCACGACTATTTTGGCGATGAACGCCTGACGCCGGTGTACCGAGTGACCGTCCCTGAGGGTCAATCGGTCGATATGGTGACTCAATTCTTCGGAATCAAGACCGACGCTAAAGACCTCCGGTTGGTGATTATCCCCGACTGCGGTGCGTCCTGCGTCGAGGCGTTTTATCCTCGAGCTTTGAATGGGGTGATGATCGAATGTGCTCCCTCTGCACGCGGCCGCAAAACGTGTCCGGATGAGCCCTTGGTGACCGCGCTGCAGACCAATTCTTTGGTCTGGCTGCAGCGCTTTGGGCCCAAGCTCGCCATGATTAAATGCGGCGACGGCGAGCTCGACCCCGGTGAAGAGTGTGACGACCAAAACGACAACGAACTCGATGGCTGCAGCTCGCAATGTCATCGGTCTCGCTGCGGTGATGGGATCATCCAAGATGATGAGAGCTGTGATGACAGCAACCGCGACCCAGCAGACGCCTGCGATGCCCAATGTCGAGACGGTGCTTGCGGCGACGGGATTGTTCGTGAGGGGCGTTTGCCCGGGCAAGTTGGCTACGAAGAGTGCGATGACGGCAACGCGGTGGACACCGATGGGTGCTTGAGCAACTGCCTCTCGGCTCGCTGCGGTGATTCGGTCACCCAGGCTGGTGTCGAAGGGTGCGACGACGGCAACGCCGTCGATGAGGATGCGTGCCGAAACAACTGCGCTGCGGCGCGCTGCGGCGACGGCGTCATGCGCAGCGACCTTGAGGTAGGACAAGACGGCTTTGAGGCTTGCGATGATGGCAACGAATTCGACACCGACAACTGCCTCAACAGCTGCGCCGTCTTTCGCTGCGGCGATGGCGTTCGACACAGCGTTCTCGAGGGCTGCGATGATGGCAACGACAGCAACACCGACGGCTGCCACAACAACTGCGCCGCAGCGATCTGCGGCGATGGCGTCCGACGCACTGATTTGAACCCAGGGCAAGATGGCTACGAAGAATGCGACGACGGCAACATCGATGATATCGATGGCTGCTTGAACAACTGCCAGGCAGCCCGTTGCGGTGATCAGTTTGTTCAGATGGGCGTCGAGACCTGCGACGACGGCAACAACGACGACAACGACGACTGCCGCAACACCTGCGTCCTAGCGGGCTGCGGCGATGGAATTGTCCAGCTCGGCATCGAGGCTTGCGATGACGGCAACGACAACGACCAAGACGCCTGCCGCAATCACTGCGCGCTGGCGCGCTGCGGGGATGGTGTGCACCACGAGGGTGTTGAGGCTTGTGACGATGGTAATGCTAATTCGCGCGATGACTGCTTGAATAATTGCCAGATTGCGCGGTGTGGCGATGGCGTGTTGCACGAGGATACAGCACGCGAATTGTGTGATGACGGAAACCGAGTCAGCCCGGATGGTTGCGGCAACAACTGCAAGCCGACGGTTCGAGATATTGCCCTGAATTTAGCATCTATGTGCATTTTACGTGCTGGCGAGGTCTGGTGCACGGGTGGAAACGGCAACGGTAACTTAGGGAACGGCTCGCTTCGCCCCAGCACGCGTCTCGAGCGAGTGTTTGGACTCAACACAGCAGAGCAGTTGGTGGCAGGGCGCGACCATATCTGTGTTCGCCTCGCCAACCAGGGGGTGTCGTGTTGGGGTCGTAACCTCAACGGTCAACTCGGTAACTCGGACCCGGATCGACGCAACCAAAATGAGCCCGTCACCGTAGCCAATTTGACGTCGGTAGTGCATTTGACAGCCGGACTTCACCACACCTGCGCGGTGAAAGCAGACGGTTCGGTCTACTGCTGGGGTTTTAATGAGTTTGGCTCGCTTGGTGATGGCTCAAACACGGACCGAGGAGCGCCCGTTCAGGCGACGATCGAAGGTGTAGAGCAGATCGCAGCGGGTGCTCACACCTGTGCGGTAGACACCGACCGGCAAGTACATTGCTGGGGTTTCAACGAGTATGGGGCGGTAGGTACCGGCGCCAACACGGAGTCGGTGACGGAGCCGACCAGGGTGGGCGGCTTGAATTCCGTGCGCTCGATCGCAGTCGGAGATTATCACTCGTGCGCAGTGCTGGCTGATGGTCGAGTCAAGTGCTGGGGTAAAAACCTAAACGGTGAGCTGGGTATTGGGAACATCATCAATCAAACCACTCCTGTGGTGATGCAGGGCGTCGAAGACGCTCAGGCGGTAGCCTGCGGTCATCAGCGAACCTGCGTTCTTTTCAGTGGTGGAGCCATGCGCTGCTCGGGCTTGGGAACCGATGGTGCCCTGGGCACGGGCGAGCTGAGTAATCGAGTCACGGCAACCGTCAACGTGCTGGTCGATGGCCAGGTCACGCTGATGGGTTATGGTCCGGGTTCCGAGTCGAACGCTGCGTTGGATCACGACAATCGGATCTTTGTTTGGGGTAAAAATCATTTAGGTCAACTTGGTCTGGGTGATCAGCAGACTCCACGCGCTGAGCCCAGTGAAGTGCTTGGCTTCTAAGGATGCATGCACATGTTTAATCGCTGGTTTGGATTAGGCGCTTTAGCCACTTTGGTAATGACCGCTGGGTGCACGGAGCGTTTGCCGAAGCTTCCGGCCGATAACGGCCCTGGGCTTCAGGACCTCACCGCATACATCGAGGGCGACGTCTTGCGGGGTGTCGATGGTGAAACGGGGACGGTGCCGATGCCTGAAGCTCGCGTGGAGGTCCTTGGCGTAGGCTCGTCGTTGACAGGACCAACCGGTCGTTTCCGTTTGCCTCGCGTGAAGGTCGGGCTTGAGGACCAAACGCTCGAGTTCTTGGTCTACGACCAAACCCAAGGCGTCGACGCGATGCCTGTAAGCCGCTATCAATATGAGCTGCTCGCAGGCACCAGCGGTCAGGTCAAAGTCGACATCACGATCGGCGCACGCGGCAGCATCAAGGGCCGAGTGGCTTTGCCGGAAGGGTCGCCGCCCGGAGGCGTGATCGTCTTTGTTGAGGGCGTGCCTGGCGCCGACGATCTGAGCGGTCCTCAGGGGCACTTCTTTCTGCACGGCGTGCCTGAGGGTGCGGTGCGGGTTGGCTTTATGTACGAAGACTATGTGGTCGCGCCGCAGGACCTGATCGATGTCATGGTCAGCCCTTACCAAGCGACCGAGATCCCCGAGACGATTCAGCTCACGCCGCCGCCTGGCGAGAGCGCCTTGGCGCCGGTGACGGTGATGGTTGATCGCCACCCTGACGTACCCGCCGAGGGTTTAGAGGTGGTGATCAGCCCCTTGCTGGCGAGACCTTGGTCTGGATCACCCGCCGAGGGCGCTGAGCCGGTCAAGGTGATCCCGGTGCCCGCAGACGGTCGGCTGGACTTAGCCTTTGATTACCCTGAGCCCCATACCGTGGTGTTGCGCCA
>JBDQPD010000175.1:0-4408 GCA_040260805.1 Myxococcota bacterium
GCGTCGCCTCCGGCGAACGCCATCCCGTGCTCACCGATCGGCCCTCGGCATAAGTTGCCCTCAACGGTCCACGACCCGAGCGCGTCGGTGGCGTGCATCGCTGAGTTTCGAATGCCCTCAAAGGTCACCCCTGAGAGCAGCACGCCGCCAGCGCCCGAACCCGAGAGCTCGAGGCCGTGCCCAGCCGCCGCCGTGACGGTGCTCTGCATCAGCTTAAAGCTGCTGACGTCTTGCATGGCGATCGCCGAGGCCTTGGCGCCCTCTTCAGCGCTGAGCGGTCCGCGCACCCCCAAGCCGTAGAGCTGCACGGTGCTGCCTACTCCTGCGGTCATCGGCGCTGCCAACTCAATAGTCGTTGATTGGGCACAGGCGCCAATCAAGCTCAGCGGTCCGCGCACACCTAAGGCGAGCGGGTTACTCATCTCATAAGTCCCTTGCGCTAAAATAATCGCTGTGGACCCGGCGCCGGCTGCGACGATGAGATCTGATAAGCTACCCGCTTGCTCTGGGCTGCTGCCATCGCCGGTGCCTCGCGGCGCGGCGTAGCGAACCACAGCGGCGTCTCGAGCCCATGAGTGGTCCCGGCGTAAGGTTTCTGCGTCGCGACAGACCGGCGTCGTTCCAGTCATTGGTACGCATTGATGACCGATGAGATCGGCTCTGAGATCATCAGGGCAGTCGGCTAGAGCTGCTCGAGGCCCCGCATCAAATGAGCCAGCGCTACCCGCATCTTGATCTGGGCGTGTTGATCCAGCATCTGCCGCCGGTCGTTGGACGCCGCTGTCTGGCGGAGTCGCTTGGGCATCTGCTTGGACGATAAGCAAGCCGCCGTCGGGCGCGTCAGATACCGCTAGAGAGCAGCCGCCAAAGATCAAACTGATGCCAAGAAAGTATCTCATCGCTGCTAACCTCTTATGCTCATTACTCACTGGGGTAGATTTCGATCTGGCGTCCGGTGGCGAGCCCATCGCCCCAGCACAGCACCCCAGTTTCTCCTTGAAGCGAGGCGCAGGCGAGCGCGTCACTCATCGCTAATACTCCGAGGTCACGACCCGAAACAACGGGCACCGGATGAGGGACCTGATCATAATTCGCAAACCAGCTCTCGGTCTGGTTGGGGTCGATGAGTCGCGAGGTGTTCGTCCCGAAGCACCGGACGTTCATATCGTGACTGATGAAACATGTCGTCTGACGATTGGCGGCAAGAGTACGCCCGCCAAGTCGAGGTGTATGTGCATTTTGATCTGGTGCGCTCTCGATCGTTACGAAACGGCTGTCTCTAGCCAAGTTTGAAGAGGACATATTTGTGTTTTGTCCGATTGCGCCCCCGGTGTTTTTGCCCCAGCAGGCGAGCCCGACCAAATAACCTTGGGTCATGGCATCGTTTCCACCGAGGTTACCGCAGGTGTGTTCAGGGCCCGCTACGATCGCTTCCTCCACACGCTGCATGGTGTTGCCGGTGATCGCGTCGAGCACTAGGGTGGGTGTGTGCGTCGAGCCAGGGCCCGTCGGCCCCAAGCCTAGTTTTCCATCGCTGTTATCACCCCAACAATACACACGGTTTGGCTGCTCAATCCCAGTCATCTCAACGCTTGCGCAGGTGTGGTTGACCCCCAGCGCCATGCTGACAATTCGGGACGCCTCGGGGATCTCTATATTTTGCGGTTCCCCCACAGGGGTTGTGCTGTTGTTCGCCCCGCACTGACCGCGCTCATTACGGCCCCAGCAACGTAGGGTTGGCTGACCCTCCGGCATCGGATCCCATGCGCAGCAATGACCTTGGCCGCACGCAATATTCGGTGATGTCATGGTGTCAAGGTTAGGGACACGACCGCCTTCTTCACCATAGGCTACCGTTGCTCCGTTACGCCCACCCCTTGCTAACGTGCCATAGCAATGAACGCCGCGGTCTAGCGTGACACACAGCGCATCATCGCCAGCTACCGCCAACGAGTACTCACTCTCCGACAAACCCTCGAGTTCCAGCTCGGTGGCGTCAAGCTCTCCAACCGTCCAACCCCAAAGCAGAGACCCGTCCTCATCCCTTTGAATTCCAAAGACCGAGTTGTTCCGTACGACGACGTCACCTACGCTAGCCAGTCCTTGAACGGGTAGCATCTCGAGCGGGACCGGATAGGCAAAGCCGTCGTTTAGGTTCATGGGGTTAATGATCAGTGAGTCGCTGTAGTCGTCGGTTCCCCAGCAGCTCATCCGGTCGTCTTCACCCAGCGAGCAGATTTTCCCTGTGCTGATTGCGAGCGCGTTCGAGTCGCTGACTCCAGCTTGAACTTGCTCGGCGTAGATCAGCCCGCTGACATCGGGCGCCAGCCCGTATTCCGATTCGCCCCAGCACCAGATCCCACCGTCGTCTTTGGTGGCGCAAAATAAGAGACCGTCCATGATGGTGTCCTCAGAGCTCGACACCTCGATCTTCGAGACACCCGTCAAGGGGCTGCTGTTGATCGTCTGCACGGTGGTTGGTGCGCCGAAGGGATAGCTACTGTCTTGAGTCAGCCCGTTCCCAAACAGCATCTGGTCGTCTTCTTGAGCCCCCCAGCACCGAACCCCTCCAGGACCCGACACGGCGCAGATTTGTTTCTCGCCGATGGCGACGTCACGGACGCCTTGCAGACCGATGAACGACGCGGCGTTGATACCGTTGTTGTTGTCGGTCAGCAGCGAGTTGAGGCCCCAACACAAGAGGTCATCGCCGATGGTGCCGCAGCTCGCGCCGGGGCCCGACCACAGCCGACCGATTCGGACCTCATCACCTAACTGAGTGAGCACCTGTGAGGGCGTTCTTTGCGAGAAGTCACCGCCAGCAAACCAACCCGTACCATGGGCTCGGTTGGACGAGGAGCCCCAGCACCATACCGGGTCCCCTGGCTGCGCTTTGTTGTCCTCGACCAGCGCGCAGGTGTGTCGGCCCGCTGCGATCAGGTCGACGACACGATAGTCCTGCCCAAAATTCGGCGTACCAATGAATGACACGGTCTGCGGCGTGCCGCTGTGTGGTCCGTCGCCGGTGATGTTTGCACCCCAGCATTGAACCGTCGGTGTGGTTTCGTCGGTCAGCGCGCAGGTGTGCGCAAAGCCAGCAGTGATCTTAGTAAACGGCCCTTGGAGACCTGGCACCGCTTCGAGTTGCTCCACGGAACGAGGAGCATCGATGGGTCGACCGAGTTGACCCTGGTCGTTTCGCCCCATGCAATGCACCGCGCCGGCTTGGTCGAGTGCGCAGAGGTGACGTCTACCCGCCGCCATCTGCGAAAACCCAACTCGGCCTGTGACCTGGCAGAGTTGGTCGCAGTTCCCATCAACGCCAGGATCGCACGCTTCGCCTGGGTCGCGGGCGCCATCACCGCAACGCGGCGGCGGCGTTTGCGAGCGATCCACCGCGACTTGGTCCTCGGTGCGCGTCTCTTCGGTACCGCTCGAGGTCACCGTCACCTGGGCGTCGTCCGGGATGTTTTGCTGGATGATGTCGCGGCGGGTCTCGCCGCCGTTGCCGTTGGTGGTGGTGTCGGTCAGCGCAATCGTTGGCGCGCCGTTGGCGGCGTCCCAGCCGGCTAGATCGATCAGTACACCCGCAAAAGCGCTGTTGCTGACGGCGTTGTCCGTGAGCGAGATCGCGGTCGAGTCAATGAGCGCAATGCCCAAGCCGACCTGGGCGAGCTGGCTGCCGCCGCTGTTGCTCCAGGTGTCGCTGACTGAGTTGGCGCTGAGCACCGCGTTTGCGAGGTTGTCCTTGATGCCCATCCCCACGCCGCCGACGCCGCTGATGGTGTTGTTGCTGATCGTCAAGCTGCCCTGAGCGGATAATCCGCTCACGCCGACCCCCATCTGAGGTCCTTCGCCTTGGGTTCCGCTCACCGCGTTGTTGGTGATGGTCCAGGCGGCCGACCCGCCGACCACCAAGATACCCTTCGCCGATCCCGCCACGGTGTTTCCGCTCAGCGCCATGGTGCCGCCTTGGTTGTGGAAATGCATCGCCTGTCCAGCGACCGGCCCTCGGCATAAGTTGCCCTCTACCGTCCACGACCCGAGCGCATCTTGAGCGCTGATCGCGTTGCCGTTGATCTGCTCAAAGGTGTTGTTGCTGATGTTCATGCTCGCCTCGGCCGACCCGCCCGCGATGCTGATCGCGTCGCCGCCGATCGGCCCCCGGCATAGGTTGCCCTCGACGGTCCATGAGCCCAAGGCGTCTGAGGCGCGCATGGCGTCACCGCTGATGCCCTCAAACTGGTTGGAGCGCAGCGTGACGTTGGCGTCGCCTCCGGCGAACGCCATCCCGTGCTCACCGATCGGCCCTCGGCATAAGTTGCCCTCAACGGTCCACGACCCGAGCGCGTCGGTGGCGTGCATCGCTGAGTTTCGAATGCCCTCAAAGGTCACCCCTGAGAGCAGC
>JBDQPD010000144.1:0-7849 GCA_040260805.1 Myxococcota bacterium
CAAGCTTGCCCTCTTCGCTGACCAAGGCGCCTGGGTCGGCGCACCATTTTTGGATGCGCTGAGCCACCGGCCCACCCACCGCTTCGATTCGCTTACCGGCAAAGTCAGCGCCCGAAAAAGCGGTCGATGCGCGACGCAGCTCTTTGGGGGTTGGGATGCCAAGATTCATCGCTAGTTTACGAAACCAAGGCTTCTTACACCAACGGACTAAATAGTCGTCGCTCTTCATAACTCACTCCTCGGTCGGGCGGTTGACCGATGGGAACTTTTGTGTTGCCTACCGATCGGTAGGTAGGTACCCATCTGCCCAACGACGCTCCGGAGATCAAGCAAAATGACTCAAGCTGCAAGCGCAGACGCCATGCCCATGCGTGACCGGATCCTCGCGGCGGCGACCGAGATGCTCGCTGATCGCGGATACGACGGCACCAGCCTGCAAAAGATCGCCGACCAGGTCGGCTTAAAAAAGCCCAGTTTACTGCATCATTTCCCCAGCAAAGACGCGCTGCGCCAAGCGGTTTTAGAAGACCTCTTTGTCGGCTGGGCTGAGGTCCTGCCTCAGATCCTCCAACGAACAGCCGATGGCCAAGATCGCTTCTCGCTGACCATGGACGCCACCATGAAGTTCTTTGGCGAAGACCGGAACCGAGCTCGCCTGATC
Source organism: Myxococcota bacterium (assembly GCA_040260805.1). Lineage (GTDB taxonomy): Bacteria > Myxococcota > UBA4151 > UBA4151 > UBA4151 > CACGMS01. Next base: position 662 of record JBDQPD010000144.1, read on the forward strand.
GTGCGCGAGATCCTCGACAACCCGGGCGGCTTGTCCGAGCGCTTGAGCGCCAGCTTAGCGCCCTGGCTTCAAGGCTTCACCGCCAGCCTGAGCAAAGGCAAACGCGTCGGCGTCGTGCATCCAGATCTCGACCCCGAAGCCTACGTGGCGCACACCGCTGCGCTCGCTTTAACCAGCTTTGCGCTCGCCGACGCCGCCCGCGGCTTGCTCGGCGACGACGACCTTAATCAACAACGACTTCATGATGAGTGCCTGCGCATGACCAGCGCAGCCCTCTTTCTCTAGGATTTTATCATGGCTAACTTCTTTACCGACAACGCCGACCTTCAATACTACGTGGACAAAGGGATCGACTGGGGCCCTTTGATCGATGCGGTGGAATTTCCACGCACCGACACCGACAAAGCCGAGATGATTCAGTCCTACAAAGAGGTGCTCGACCTCTTAGGCACCTTCTCTGGCGACCAGGTCGCTCCCTTCGCCGCCGAGATCGATCATCAAGAGATGGCGGTGGTTGATGGCGAGGTCGCGATTGCGCCGCGGATGGCGGCGATCCTTGCGCAAGCCAAAGAGCTTGGCTTGCATGGTCTCGCCATCCCCACCGACTTAGGCGGTATGAACTGTCCTTTGATGCTCTACTACCTCAACGCCGAGCTGATGGGGCGCGGCGACGTCAGCGTGATGTCGCACTTTGGCTTTCACAGCGGCATCGCCCTTTGCCTGCTGTTCTGGTCGATCGAAGAGGGCACCACCACCGTCGACCCTGAGACCTTCAAGATCCTCAGCACCCGCTGGCAAAAAGACATCGAGCTGATGCGCGATGGCCTAGAATGGGGCTCGATGGATCTGACCGAACCCCACGCGGGCAGCGACCTCGCCAACCTGCGCAGCCGCGCCGAGCAAGACGAAGACGGCAACTGGTTTGTGACCGGCTCGAAGATCTGGATCACCTCCGGACACGGTCGCTATCACGTGGTCATCGCCCGCTCCGAAGACCCCGAGACGCACCCTGGTCTCGACGGAATTTCGTTGTTCTTGGTGCGCGCTTTTACCGAGGACGACCAGGGCAATCGAGTTCGACTCAGCGAGCTCGAACGCGTCGATGAAAAACTCGGTCATCACGGCTCGGCGACAGTGACCATCACCTTTGATAAGTCCCCAGGCGAGCTGATCGGCAAGCGCGGTGAGGGCTTTCGCTTGATGCTCTTGCTCATGAACAACGCCCGTATCTCGGTGGGCTTTGAGTCGATCGGTCTGTGCGAAGCAGCCCTGCGTATGGCGAAAGACTACGCCGCGCAGCGCCCGAGCATGGGCAAAACGATCGATAAGCATGAGATGATCGCCGAGATGATCGACGAGATGGAGACCGACATCCTGGGCATGCGTGCCCTGGCGATCAAGGCAGCCCACAACGAAGAGCTCGCCCGCCGTGCGGCGCTGGCTTCTAAGACGCTCCCTGACCACGATGCCCGCAAGCAGACGTTCCGCGCCGAGCAGAAGCGGCGCACCATGGGTAGCCGACAGGCCACCCCTTTGCTCAAGTACGTCACGAGCGAGAAAGCCGTCGAGATGGCGCGCCGGAACCTGCAGATCCACGGTGGAAGCGGCTACATGTGCGAATACGGCGCCGAAAAGCTCCTGCGCGACAGCCTGGTCCTGCCCATCTACGAGGGCACCAGCCAGATCCAATGCCTGATGGCGATGAAGGACAACCTCCTGCCCATCTTCAAAAAGCCTGGCGCCTTCTTGATGGCGACGATCGGCAGCTTCTTGGGCGCTACCTTTGGTTTTGGTCGGGCACGGCGCATCGCCACCGTGCGCAGTCGCGGGCACCGCGCCATGCTCAACCTGATCCGCCGTATCGCTGCGGCGAAGCTCAGATCGAGCGGCAACCTGTCGAACTGGGACCCCAAGACCGACTTCGCCCCGGGGATGCTGCACGCCGAGCGTTTGGCTAAAATCTTGGTCGATGTGCAGATCATCGAGGCGCTCGCAGAGCAAGGCGCCAAGCACCCAGAGCGCCTCGAGATCCTGGATCGTTATCTGGAGCGCGCGCTGCCTCGCAGCCGCGCCATGCTCTATGAGATCCAAACCACTGGGCAGCGCATCCTCGACAACCTCAAATCAGCGGCGGCATAAATCATGGGTATTCCCTTTTGGGCGCTTCGCCACCAAGGCGCGAACATTCGAGCCATCCTGAAGGTAATCTTTAGCGGCAAGTCCGAGACGATCGACACGCCAGGGCCGGTGCTCAGCGAGGTGATCGACCCCCGAGCGCCCGCCCTGATCAAAGCCTTCAAAACCTGGTGCAACGACCCCAGCGGCGACGAGGTGCTGCCCGATCACTTCTGCCCGCAGTGGGCCTTCCCCTTGCTCGGGCAAGCCTTGGGCGGTTCGCCCTACCCCATGAGCAAGGTGCTCAATCAAGGCTTTGCGCTCACGCGCAACCAGGCCTTGCCTGCGAACGCCCCGCTCAACCTCAGCGCTCAGCTGGTCAGCGTCGAAGAGACACCGGGCAAAGCTCGGCTCTCCACGCGGGTGATCACCGGCACGGAGGCGCATGCCGAAGCGGTGATCTGTGATGTCTTCTCGGTGGTTCCGCTGCCGCGCCCTAAGGGCGAGCAGAAGCCGCGCGCAGAGCGAGCCGAGGACACCAAGGTCTGGCGCGCCGTTGACCACTACACAGCAGGTCGCCTCGGCGGCGCCGTGTATTGCTGCCTGAGCGGCGACATCAACCCCTTGCATTGGCTGCCGCCCTTCGCCTGGGCAGCCGGCATGAAGAACCCCATTCTGCACGGCTTTGCGGCCGGCTCCTTGGTCACCGCCAGCTTGGATCGCCTCCCCGATCACACCGGCGGCGCCGTGAGTCACTTAGACATGCGCTTTATTCGGCCGATGGTGCTCCCGGCGAAGCTCACCTTAGAGCTCGCCGAAGACCAGAGCGGTCAGCACCTGCGCGTGGTCGACGCCAAGGGCAAGCCCTGCGTCGTGGGCACCTTTAGGGTCTAGAGCTCGTCGCGCGCCCAAGCGGTCGCTAAGGCGTCCGCATATTCGTTCCAGCGGTTGCCTTGGTGCGCTTTAATCCAGCGCAGCTGCACCTTTGGGTGCGCCTGCGCGGCGGCGTAGAGCTCTTGGACCAGCTCAAGGTTCTTGATCGGCCCCGTTTTACGCTTCCAGCCTCGGCGCGCCCAGCCCGCAGCCCATTGGGTGATGGTGTTCACGCAGAGCTGGCTGTCGGTGTAGATGACCGCCTCGGAGCTTGGCTCAAGCAGAGCATAAGCCTCGATCAGCGCCCGCAGCTCCATGCGGTTGTTGGTGGTGTCGGGGTCGGCGCCGTGGCGCTCGGCGACCACCTCGTCGTTGTAGACCGCCACCACACCCCAGCCGCCAGGGCCCGGGTTCGGGCGGGACGAGCCGTCGGCGAACAGCCCCTCTTTGGGGCCGTCGGTGTAGCGTTCAAGGACTTGCGCACAGGTGAGTAATGATTCGTTCATAAGATCCTAGAAGCGGCAGACCACCTTGCCGAGCAGGTGGTCTTTGGGCACCGCACCAAAACTTCGAGAGTCGGTGCTGTAGTCTGGGTTGAGCCCCTCGAGCTGGGCGCTCCCCTCCTCGGTCCAAGCGCTCAAACGCTTGATGATCCGGGTGCCGGCTCGAAACGGGTGGCGCGCCAAAACCAAATCGCCCGCGGCCAAGAGGGCGCGCGGGTCGATCAGGACTTCATCATCGGGCGCTAAGACCGGTCGCATCGAGTCGCCCTCGACGCGCACCCTCAGCCGACGCCGAAGCGCCCACAAGATCAGGTCTTTTGTGCCCACCGAGGGCAGATTAGCTGGCGGTGTACCAGGCGATGTCACGGCCTTTGGTTGCCCAGAAGATGGTGTGAATCTCTTGGACCGCTTCCATCAGCTCAGCCGCATGCTGGGCGCTGACCTCGACCTTGACGGACGAGCAGGCTTTAGCGGCCTTCCAGAAGGTGTCGTGCAGGTTCGGGTACGCCTCGAGATGCGGCGGCTTGAAGTAATCCGTCCACAGCACGAGCAGCTCGGACTTCGCCAAGTGCGCCTGCTCTTCTTTGATCGCAGCGTAGCGGCTCATGGTGTTGAGGTACGCCGCCATGGCTTCGGAGTTGCTGGCGTCCGGAGGGGTCATGGCGAGCATCTTCTTGGTCATCGAGACCGCCGCTTCAGCCGCAATGCGGATCGAGGCGGGATCGTAGACGCCGCAGGGGCCGTCGCAATGCGCTTCGGCGGGTTGAGCCGGAAACTGGGCGCGTAGAGTATCGAGTGATTTTTTAAGCATCTGCAAAATCCTTTTTTGAGGCAGCGATGCGCTAGCAACCGTCGTTTTTCCGGTCAAGTCGCTGCGCGCCGCTTTGTGTTTATAATGCGTCCATCAACCAGCGACCAAGCGCCACCGCCAGGAGCACAAAGCCCTCGGTTTTACCGATCTTTTTGCGCCACGCGACCAAGACTAAAGTCCCGAGAACCGTCGCCCCCATGATCGCCACGGCCGGGCGAAAGGCGGACAGATCCGCCAAGGGCGCCACGCTGCCGGCGACGCCTAAGACCAACATCGTATTAAAGATGTCGCTGCCGACGAGCCCACCGAGCGCCATGCCCGCCATGCCTTTGCGCGCCGCAGTCACCGAGGTCACCAGCTCAGGCGCCGAGGTTCCGGCCGCCACGATGGTCACCGAGACCAGCCACGGGCTCATACCCCAGGCCAGCGCCAGCGTCGAGGCGCCGTCGACCAGCAGCCGACCGCCGGCTAAAATCAACACCAGCCCCAGCGCCATCAGCGCCCAGGTCTTTAAGCTTGGCTTCTCGGTCTCGACGTCGTCGTCGCCGTCACCGGGCGGCACCTTGCCTTGGGCAAAGAGCGCGCCCAAGTAGATCGCCATCGCCAGCACCAAGGCGCCCGCCTCTAAGCGGTCCAGGCTGCCGTCACGGACGAACCACCACGGCGCCCAGCAGCAGCGGCCCGTCCCGGCGCCAGACCTCAGGCGCCGGCTTGAGCGTTTGGATTAAGGCGCAAATCCCCAGGACAATGCCCAGGTTAAAGACGTTCGAGCCGACCACATTACCCAGCGCAATAGCGCCTTGCCCTTGAGCCGCTGCGGTCGCCGAGACCGCCAGCTCAGGCGCCGAGGTGCCCATGGCGACGATGGTCAGGCCCACGATCAGCTCGGGCACGCCAAAACCGGTGGCGATGCTAGCGGCGCCGCCGACAAACCAGTCGGCGCCCTTCCATAAGAAGAGCCCGGCTACTAAGATCATCGCTGCTTCGATCATAAGCGGACCCTAGTTGGTTCCGACGCCGAGGGAAAACAGCATCTCAGGGTCGTTGGGTCCGCGGCTGATCGCCCGCCCCCATTCAAAGCGAAAGGGAAGCACCGGCAAGCGCAGCAACACCCCAAAACCCCACGACGAGGCGAGGCCCATGGTGAGCGGGCGCAGGCTGCTGGGCTGCTCAAACCACCTGCCGGCAAAACTGTTTCCTGCATCTAGAAAAACAAAGGGTTCGAGCACAGAGTTCAAGCCGTATCCTAACTCAAGCGCTGCGTGGATCATGCGGTCTCCGCCGGTGGGCAGGTTCGGAAACGGGGCGCTCTGGTTGGGCGAGACGGCGTAGGAGTAAAACCCGCGCAAGGTGCCTGGCCCGCCAGCGTACAAGACCTTATGCGGCATCGGCTGCTCAAAGAGCTGGCGAGCGCCGAGCTTGGCGCGTGCCCGAAAGCCAAAGGGCAAGGGCTGCAGCCGCTGCGCCGAAAACGACAAGCCCGACGCCTGGGTCATGGGCTCAAGGTCGAGGCGCAGGCTGACCCGCTGACCCCGGGTGCCCAAGAGCCCCGAGTCGCGGTCGTCGTAGCTGCCGCCCAGGGCGCCGCTGACGGCGTAAAAGGGGTCTACTGGGCAGTCATCGCCAAGCTCAGCGGCGGCGTTGCAGGTCAGCGTGACTCGGTCGGCGCCGGCGCTGGCGAACACCGAGAAGCGCCGCTTGCGGTCGATCGAGCGCCCATAGGTCAGCGAGCCACCTTGGGTTTTGGCGGCGGCGCGTGGCTTGGTCTGGTCTCGGTTGTGCACCTCGATGGTCAGGTCATCGAGCGGGTTGAGCACCGCCGGCAGCGCCACGCTTAAGTCAAACAAGCGGCGCTGCTCGGATAACCAGCTCGAGCCGCGAAAGCGGATCCCCTTACCCAGCAGGTTCGGCGAGCTCAGCTGCAGCAAGAGCACCGCGCCCTCGCCAGGCAGGTAGGTCACGGTAAACGCCGGGTACCACTTCTGCGGCGCGTCCTGCGCCATCAGGCTGACTTTAACTCGGTCTTGGGCGCGTCCGGGCTGGGTGACGATCTGCGCGCCCATGATCAAACCCCTCGCCCGCAGGCGGTTGATCTCTTCTTGCAAGAGCGCGTGGTCGTAGGCGTCGCCGGCGTGGATCCGCATCAGCCGCGTCAGCACCGCCTTATCGACGCGCTGCACGCCCTTCCACGAGATCGACTCAACAAAGCAGACCGGACCGGGCACAAAGGTGAGCCACAAGTCGACTCCATTTTTGGTGGGGTTCATCTGCGAGTTCTCTTGGACCTGCACCAAGGCATGCCCTCGGCGCATGTACTGCAGCCGCACCTTCTCGACCGCCTTGTGGATGCCCTGCACCGAGAAAATTTGCCCGGGTTTGTAGTCAAAGCTTGCGCCCTTAGGCAGACCTTTAACCTGCAAGGTGGTCAGGGTGTAGGGCTCGCCTTCTTGGATCCGCACCTCTAGGCGCACGCCGCCGAGGTCGGGCTCGACGAAGACCTGCGGCGGCTGGATCTGCGCCGAGATGTAGCCCTTCGCGTAGTAGGCTTGCTTGAGCCCGGTGACGTCGTCGCTGAGCGCCTCGGGGACAAAACGCCCCAAGCCCTGCAAGCGAGCGCCGGCCGAGTCGACGCGGTTAAACATCGCCTGCCCTAAGGCTTCGTCGCTCAAGACCTTATTGCCAAGAAAGCGCACCGAGATGATGCGCGCTTGCTGGCCGGGCTCGACGATCAAGCGCAGCCGCTCACCGCGGACCTCGTGGCGCACGGTGCTCAAGAAGCGCCCGCTGCGCAGGTAGACCGCCTTAACCCGCTGGGCGGTGCGCTCGGGGTCTAAGGTGCGCCGCCAGAGCGGCAAGAGCAGCGCCTCGAGGCGTTGCTTGAGCACC
>JBDQPD010000010.1:0-47809 GCA_040260805.1 Myxococcota bacterium
CCAATCATCGGTGAGGTGAAGTGCTCAAAGCTGCTCTATGACGGGATCGCTGAAGCGGGCGGCCAGCCGATCATGTGGAAAGCAGGACACAGTCTCATCAAAGCGAAAATGAAGGAAACCGGGGCTGCGCTCGCCGGAGAGATGAGCGGTCATATTTTCTTTGCTGATCGGTTCTATGGCTTTGATGATGCGATCTATGCAGCAGGGCGCCTCCTAGAGCTCTTATCCGAAGAGTCGCGTCCTTTGTCTGAGCACCTGTCCGGTCTTCCGCAGCTTCATTCGACCCCTGAGATCCGGCGCGAATGCGCCAGTGAAGACCAGAAGTTTGCTCTAGTCCAAGCAGCCGTCGAACACTTTAGCGCTCATTATCCGGTCAACGATGTGGACGGTGTCCGTGTTGATTTTGGGGACTCTTGGGGCCTGGTGCGAGCCTCGAATACGCAACCGATATTGGTGCTTCGTTTTGAGGCGCCGACCGCCCCACGCCTCGCCGAAATTCGTCATTTGGTGGAGTCCGAATTGATGCGCCTGGAGTCAGCGCTCTGAGCTGGTTAGGTGTTGATTTAGGCGGCACCTGGCTGCGCGCCCAGGGCTACCCCCCTGAGGCGATTGCGGGGCGAAGCGCTCGCGCGGTTATAGCTCGCTTGGCTGAGCGAGCTGGAGCACAAGGTCATACCGGTTTAGCGATCAGTTTTGCTGGCTGGATCGATGCCGACGGACAAGGAATCAGCGCAGGACCAAACCTAGGCTGGGGGCCGGAAAACCTAGCCAAGCTAGCCCGCGCTCATAACCTGAGCTGTCATCTTGAAAACGATCTCGATGCGCGCGCCTGGGGAGAGTGGCTGTCCCTAGACAGTCTCGAGCAACAACGGGGCGACTTGATGGTGATCAACGCCGGCAGCGGCTTCGCTCTAGGTCTTGTAGTCGGCGGACAACTGGTTCGGGGTGTCCATCGGCGAGCAGGAGAAATTGGGCACCTTCGAGGCGGTTCGCTGATGCGCTGTGGATGCGGAACTCAAGGCTGTATCGAAACTCAGCTTGGGGGCGCTCATCTCCCCCTCGACTCGTGGGAACAGCCTGGATTTGAAGCGCAATGGATTGAGCAAGCAACCCAGGTTTTAGCGCCGGTCATCGCCGCGCTCGACCCGGCTCATATTATTGCGACCGGTGGTATACTGGATCATCGAAAGGCTTTGATTGGTCGGCTCAATCAATCGCTGATCAAGGTCTTACCCAAGGCGTGGTGGGGCGGTCTTGAGTTGGTCTCCTCCCAAGGGGGTGAAGAACTCGCCAGGCGCGGCGTCGTCGAGCTAGCGCAGAGCGCACAAAGAGGGTAGGCGCCGAGCCATGGTATGGACACGTCGACGGTGCCCTGAATGTGGGCAGATGCTGGTTGAGGACGAGGCGATCATCGCCTCTTGTCCGGCTTGTGGGGTTGATGTCGGCCCTGAATCAGTGCTGCCTGAAGCGCTAGCGCAAGAACCCGCCTCTGACGTCGACGCGCTCGAACACGAGGCAGAGGCAGAGGTAGAGGCGAACGAAGAACCAGAAGCCGAGCTTCCGGACAACTGGAACCTCGGCGAACCCATGCATAAGGTCGCTTGGTTTTGCCTTGTCGCTCCTGATCGAGTGCCCCTAGCGACCATGTTTCGAAGCTTGCGCTGGGTCTTTTCGATGGCATGGATAGGTCAGGTCATTCTCCAGGGAAGCTTTTTGCTGGTTGGAGCTGCGATGCTTCAAGCCGGCGCTCAAGAGCTCGAGCTCCTCAAACAAGTCGCCGCCGCCGTGGAACACAATCAACAAGGCGGTCCCGAGGCTCAGCGACAAAAAACGGCTCAAGCGCAGCTGTGCACATTGACCATGATCAGTCCAGAACAGCGGCTATTATGCGCCCTCCAACCGGCGCTTGATTCGATGAGCGATATCGGAGCGAAAGCTTCTGCTCGGATTACGGCGATCGAGCGCATGCGAGGCCCCGAACATCCCGAAGCCTGGCTTCGCACGCTCGGTGACGCCCTCGTCGGGATCTTCTTCGCGCTGTTACCGCTTTGGGGTCTGCTGGGTATGGCGCGCCACCCTCAAGCTTGGAGCGTCGCTCTTAAGGTCGTCGCTTTTGGACAAACTCCACTGGTTGTCTGCTCACTGATCGGTGCGCTGATGATGCAGTTTGCTGGCTCAATTGGGTTGTCGGTGGGTGTGATGATGTTGGTCAGCGGCGTGTTGTGGAGTCTATCACTTTGGGTCGGTTTCCTCATTCGAATTGGCTCATTGATCCCGCGTCAAGCTGTGGTCATGGTGTTGATGATCCTGCTCTTTAATATCACCTTACTGACGACGCTAGCCGGAGCCGCATAAGCGTCAAACCAAGTCTTTTGTTGCCATTCCAGCGCAGCTCAATTCGCATCCCAAGGAGTCTCCTTATGTATTTGTCTGCAGACGCTGCTCAGCAGCACCGGATCCGTTTGATCAATGAACTCAGAGCCGGTGATTTGATGGTTGTCCCGGCTGCGGTGATGACGCAACGCAACAACGATGTTCAGCATCGGTTTCGTCAAGATAGCGACTTTTATTATCTGACCGCGTTCGGTGAGCCCGGCGCGCTTGCTGTGATCTCAAAAGATGACCAAGGCGCTCAGTTTACTTTGTTCGTCTTACCCAAAGACCCCGAGCGCGAGGTTTGGGATGGCTTTCGCTGCGGCGTCGAGGGAGCTTGCGAGCGGTTTGGCGCAGACCAGGCTTTTAGCGTCCAAGAGATTGACGAAAAAATGCCTGAACTGCTCGATGGCGCTGACCGAGTGATTTATCCCATGAATCAGAACGGTTTTGAGACGCGCATGGCCGGCTGGCGAAAAACGATTCAAGCGAAAGTCCGTCTCGGTGCGCGCTGCCCTTCGGTCTTTGTCGATCTAGGCTCTATCGTTCATGAACTCCGACTGATCAAAAGCGATCACGAGCTCGAGCTGATGGAGCGTGCTGGGCAGATCTCAGTCGCCGCGCATTGTGCTGCGATGACAGCCGGTAAGCCGGGTAGCTCAGAGCATGAACTCGAAGGGTTGATCGAAGGTGAATTCAGGCGCGCTGGAGCGACTCGCTTTGCCTATCCAAGCATCGTCGCTGCTGGCGCAAACGGGTGCGTTCTTCACTATCATGAAAACGACACCACCATCGCCGATCACGATACTTTATTAATCGATGCTGGCTGCGAATATGCCGGCTACGCTTCAGATATTACCGTCACCTGGCCCGCCTCCGGTCGCTTTACCGATCCTCAGCGCCGTGTCTACGAGGCTGTGCTTCGGGTGCACCAAAATGTCGTGAATGCGGTGCGACCCGGCGCCACCTTTAAACAGCTCAACGAGATGGCTTGTCGCGGCTTGCTTGAGGAGATGAAAGGCTTAGGCCTAGTCGATGCCGATAAAAGCATCGATGAGCTCATGGAAGCGCATGCTTACAAGCCCTATTATATGCATTCGATCGGTCATTGGATTGGGATGGATGTGCATGATGTAGGCTCATACGGAAAAGATCGCTCGCGTGCGTTTGAGCCGGGCATGGTGCTGACCATCGAGCCCGGAATTTACATCAGCCCCGACGCTGAAGATGCGCCGGCTGAGTTGCGCGGACTAGCTGTTCGAATCGAAGATGACATTGCCGTCACTCAAGGTGCGCCTAGAAACCTGACCCATGGTCTACCTCGAACGGTCGATGAAATTCATCGCTTCATGGACGAGACCCGAGCCGCCAAAAGCTAAACCCCGAGCCAATTAGGAAGCGCTTATGCTGTTAAGTAGTGTGCTTGTAATCGCCTCATCTGCCCCGCTGGTTTTGGACGGAGGAGTGCGTGTACGCAGTCACATCGTCCAGCATCACAACACGACCGATCACAACCCTCAGCTTCAAAGCCGACTAGGTATTTTATGGGGTAAAAACAAAACCTTTGGGGGTAAGCTTGTCTTGCAAGATGCTCGGCGCCTGTCAGAGATGACGAGCAGTCAGGCGGGTGACCTGATGCTGCACCAAGGCTACGCTAGCGCTCAACTGCGTCAAGGGGTCAGGCTTGATGTTGGGCGTCGTTCGCTCAGTTTAGGGTCCCAACGACTTGTGAGTCATGCAGCCTGGAGTGACAGTGGGCGCGCTTTTGATGGTGTCTTTTTGACCCTCAAAGACCCGCGCTACCCGGTCGCTGTGACCGCATGGGCAACCCAGCCTGGAACTCCGGGGAGCATGGGTAAGCGCTTTGCCGGTGTTTACCTGGAGCGATCCGCGCTTCCGTCGCTCCATTTGGAGGCATGGTGGATGCGCAAGCAAACGCTTAGCGCGCAACATGATCGCCATACGGTCGGTGCAGCCGCCAGGCTCAAGCGCCACAACCTAAGCGCTGAGTTTGAAGGCAGTTACCAGTTCGGAGACCAGGCGGAGCGATCGATCGCTGCCTGGGGAGGAGCTCTTCAGGCGCAATGGCGAGCAACCCAAAACCGACTCAAACCGGCACTAGGAGCAGAGCTTAACCTCGTCAGCGGTGATATGAGTGACGATGACCAGGTCGATGAAACCTTTGATTCGCTCTATGCTGCAGAACATCGCTATTGGGGTCATTTGGATCTGATGGGTGGACGCAATGCCATGGACATTCATGTCTGGGCTGGCGCCCGTCTCGCCAAAACCGATATCTCGATCCACGGGCATCTGCTCTCGCTTCACTCCGCCGCCGATGACTTTTATCTGCGCAACGGATCAGGGCGAGGTCTTGATTTAGGTCAAGATAGCGCCAGAGATGTGGGCGCCGAAATTGATCTCGTAGCCCACAAAAAATATGGTTTATTTAGCGTCAAAACGGGCTTGAGCGTCTTTCTTCCAGGCACCGTCGCTAAGGCTTCAGATCTCGGCGCCGATCCGATCATCGGTGGCTATATCCAATTGGAGTCACGCTTCAAATAAGCCGGCTAGGGACCCAGTTTGACTGCAGGGAAAGTCGCTGTTTGACCTGCCGCTAGATCTTCTCGGCCGCCGCTCGTCGCCTCGACGACCTCACGCAGTCTCCGGGTCAACACCGTAAACAAGCCATTGAGCACCTCGACCCGATCGGCCACGAGATCCAAGAAGTCTTGTCGGTCGATCACTAAAAGATCAACGCCATCACCCCGGCGCGCAGCGGTCGCGGAGGCAGGTCGAGCTTTACGATCCAAAAATCCGACCTGACCAAAACTCTCAAATGCTCCCAGTCGCAGCAAAAAGTTGCCGTCACGATGAAAACTCACGTCACCTGATACAATCACATAAAGAGCAGTAGACGGGTCGTGCTCACGATAAATCGCTTGCCCGGGCTCATAGCGCTCCGTGCGTGCGAGGTCTGCAATCGCTGCGAGTTCGTCGATATTGAGCTCGCTGAACAGCTCCACTCGCTGCAAAAGGAAGATCCTATCGATCAATTCATCAGACATACGATCCTCCGGTAGAATGCTGGCGTCCAGAGCCGGTCGAGGCAAGCCCGAACGCGCTAAACAACGACCAGCCACAGCTGCAAGCGTCCGGTCGCCACCTTCAGCGATCTCACGCGCCACATCATGCGAGACACTAGGCTCAATGGTCGCCTCGGCTCGCTCGAGCTCTTCGAGCAGCATCCGCTTGAGCGGATGGTGACCCAAGCTGACATCGAGCAGCTCGAGCGCGTCACCTCGCGACGCGCGGTTTCCGTGCACCAAGACGCGGGTGACCGCCGAGATCAAACTTCGATCACCATGCAAAGCAAAAAGCTTGAGGCAGATATCGAGCACTTGAGCGTGACGGCTTTGCACGGCTCGATACAACAGGTCAAAGCGGTGCGGATCGACAGCCAAAGCAGCCCATTGCTGACGCAACATAAACAGACGCTTGATCTGACGCTCGATCGCAGCATGGGTCCACGAGACATCGAGCTGGGAGGCGAGCCAAGGCCTCGCATAGACCAGCCGCGACAAGGCGATGGCGACGCGAAACTGTAAGAAAGGGTCGTCCTCGGGGTTTGAGCGCAACAAAACATCAGCGGCGCGCGCAGTGCCAACAATGCGCAAGAGACGAGGGACTTCCTGGCGCAACCGAAGGCTGATCCCCGATTCATTCAGCCAATGCTCAGCGTCTTCAATGACCTCATCACCGTAAGCGGCTAATGCAGCCCGAGCGGTTTCTCGAACCGCTCGATTCCGCAAGGCGTCAGCCAGTTTTGGGATCGCTTTCTTCAAACGGATTTTCCCACAGCTTTGTGCCGCGAGCCGGACCACGCTGTTCTCATCGTCATCAAGCATCTCAAGCAAGAAATCGGACCAGTCACCCACCGGCAGATTACCGAGTAAGCGAGCGAACTCACGTCGGTAAGCGGGCTTTCCGCTGCGGATGTAATCGAAGGAGGCGCAGACGAGATGAATCCCGCGCGCTCGGCGATCAACGCAGGCAAATAAAGCCTCAATACCGGCGCTTCGAAGCGCCGGGTCTGTCCGCTCATCAACGATCAAAGGCTCCAGCAAGTCGGCGCTTCGCAAGGCGTCGATTCGCAACAAACTCCGCGCCGCCGCTGCTCGAGTTCGTCGGTCATCGTGAGTGAGCACAAGCCGCTCTAATACCGACCATAGTTGATGGCGGCGATGGTGCGACGACCACTCAATAGCGCGCAGCCGAATCCGTTCATCGGTGTGCCCAAGAAGATCGGATAAATGCGGAGTAAGGTCGTATTCTGAGTCCGCTAAAAGCTTGAGCGCTCCGAGCGAGCGGTTCGAGTCTTTGTGCTCAAGCATCTTCACTAAAATACCCAAGGTGGACGCATCTTCAAGGCCGATCGGCTGCTGAACGCTGTCGCGACGCGCCCGGCCGGTGATCTTCCGATTCAGGCTCTCAGCGTAGTCATTGCGCAGCAAGCGAATGACCAGCGCGATCAGCGCCACGATAATCAGCACGGTCGCTGGGTGGATCGCTGCAGGCGCAAACCAACCCAGAGCCAACAACAAAAGACCGCATAATGCGCTGCCGATTTTCTTAACGGTTCCATCAAGCAGAGCGCGCAAAGAGCCGCGCAAAGGCGCAGGGATCGGGTTGTACAACAAAGCGACGGCGGCAGAGGTCACCGAAAACGACCCTACAGACTGAACGACCTTGAGCGAATAAAGCGGCATCAGTGAATCGGAGAAGCCGATCGCCGCACCAGCACTGATCGCGACCGCAACCGGAATCAGCATCAAGAAGGGGAAAAGCCCCATCCGCCCGAGAAGATAGCGTGATAAAACCAACTGAAAGACCAGCGCTATCAAGCCAGCATCAGCGTTGTAGGCACCAAACAAAGCGTTCATCTCTTCAACGTCGCGCACGTCCGCAACGGCCGAGCGAAAGAGGTAATCAACCAAGGCTGAAAGCAGAGACAATGCGACGACTAAGGTGCCGAGTAACTTAGGGTAGCGCTCAGCGCGGGTGTACAACATACCGGCGTTGATTCTGGCTTGGCCTCCGGTGGTTCGAGGCACCATCGTCCCACCAGCGCCGCGGCCGATGATTCGAAACACCGGCTGAGATGCCCACAAAAGAAGCCCCGCGATCACCACCTGGACCGCCGGGTGAATTCCGCCTGATAACTGCGACACCGCGGCGCCGCCGATCACACTGCCCGCCATCCCCGCGGCGCCGATGATCCCAAGCATTCGCTTGCTCGTGCGCAGGTCAAAGACCTCAGAGAGTGTTCCCCAAAACAGAATCGATAAAATCGTCGTGTAGGTCTCAGCGACGACATAAAGCAGCGGCTCAACGCCTGGCAGATCCAAAAGAGCGAGGCCGCCAAGGGCCACCAGCACCACCGAGGTCACGCGGAGCAACTTTCGACCCACTGAGTACGCCGAGTATCGAGCTAAAGGCTGAGCTAAAAGATACGATCCAAAGGCTACTGCTCCAGCGCTCAAAACGTAGAGGGCGGGTAAGACCCGAGGGTCATTTTCACTGAGAAATAAGGCGTTTGAGGCTGCTTTGGTCGCGACAACGCCACCAATAAAAAGAGCGAAGAAGGCCATCGCCGCCAAAGCGGACCATTCTTGATTCTTCGGCACGCCAAGCCGGCGCATAAACACGCGAACGCCGCGCAATTCTTAGGCTTCCCCAACAAGTTCTTGGTTCGATCGACGTTCGGTGTTTGGCTGGCAGCCTAGCCTTTGGCAAGCTGTCCTCACCATGAGACCCTACTTGTTCCCCATGCTCTGTCTTTATCTGGCCTGTTCGGGTCAGGATGATATCTATCATGATGAGCTCCCCAAAGCGTTAGCGGTCGAGCGTATTGAGCGCATCGAAACGGTTCAGCGGCTGACCTCATCGTCTGGCATTGCCGAGCTAGTTTTTGATCTTCCAGCGCAAACGCAGAGCTTTGCTTTGTTTGTCGAAGGCGACCCTCAAGCTGAGTATTTGATCACCCAACTCGAGAGCCCAGATGGCGTTTTGGTGCGCGCAGAGGCCACAGACGAAGAGATCTCGTCAGGACTTGGCGCTGCGGCCGGGCCTTTTTTCTCCGCGAATCGAAGCGTAGGTGATCACGCAGGCACCAGCCTCTTGGTCCCAAACGATCCGATGATTAAAGTCACGGCTGGATCCTGGCGAGCGACCATTCAAAGCACCCGGTCGCAGGACCACACCATCACCGTCTCTCGAATGGAGCAAAGAGCGCAAGGTCGACCCTTGGCGGTCAGAATACCGCTGAGTATTCACCTGACCGGGGCAGAGGGCATGCGCTCAGAAGCGGCGAGTGAGCACGCTCGACTCCGGCGCGCACAGAATCAACTTGAGTCTGTTTTCTCGCCCATCGGTATCACCTTCTCGCCGATCACTTATGTCGACATTAGCGATGACTATCAGGTGATTGAGGATATTGAACTCAACGATGCCCAAGGGCTTGATCTGTTGGCACAAGGAAGCGCTGAGCAGGGTCTAAATGTCTTTATCATCGAGCGTTTTGATTCAGGGGATGAGATCTTAGGTACGGTAGGAGGCGTAAGCGCTGCGATCCCAGGTGACCCGCGCGCGAAACAACGCTTTGCTGGGGTCGTCGTCGCCACCAGTTTTTCCGAAGATGAGCCGAGTCGCGACTTATTAGGGCTGACGATGGCGCATGAAATAGGTCACTTCCTCGGGCTGTTCCACACCACTGAAGCCGCCGGGTTTTTAGACAATATTAGCGATACTCAGGAAGAGCCACAGAGGAATTTGATGCATCATTTGAGCCAGCAAGGCTTTGATCAGTTGACCGAGCACCAAGGCATGGTGGTGCGGGGTCACCCTGCTGGAGCAGCGCCATGACACTGCTTTTGAGTTTGGCTTTATTGGTCGATGGTCACCACGCCTTACCGGCTAGTTTTCCGGCGAGCGCGTGCGCCGTCTCTGAGCGACCGCTGCGCGCGATCTTGAGTACGGGTCATCGCCGCCAGCGGTTGCGGGCGATGGCTGTTTTGCGGCGATGCCGCTTCACGCTACCGATCGCCCAGCTGCGGCTTGATTCAGACCCTGAGATCCGACTGAGTGCTTGGCGCGTTGCCTTAGCTGATAAAGCGCCAAACGATCCGCTGTGGAATCTTGCGCTTGAAAGCTTGCCGCATCGACAAGGGCGCAGCATTCTGAGCTGGCGGCTTGATTCGAAGCGTCTTCAAAGCGTCCTTGGGGAGCGACCATGATCCTAGGCCTTCTCCTTGCCACCGCAAGCGTGCAACCAGTGACTCTGATCTATTCAGGTGACCGCCTAGGTAAGGTGGAGCCTTGTGGTTGCCCCAAAAACCCCATGGGTCATATTGCGCGGCATGTGCTCTATCTTGACGAGCGCAGAGCCATCGACCCTGAGTTGATCGCTTTTGACCTGGGTAATTACTTCTTCGAGGCGTTGAGTATCGAGGAAGAGCTGCGCGAGCAGCAAGCTCGCCGAGCCGCTATTCTCAGCCGCAGTTTAGAACGACTCAAGCTCGATTTCATCGTGCCGGGACCGACTGATTTCGCAGCTGGTTTTGCGGGTTATAAGCGCCTCGTTGAGCGCTCAAAAACGCTCGTTCTTGCGGCCGATTTATTCACCCCTTCCGGGGAGCCCGCTTTTGCCTCGCATCGAGTGTTCGAACGCAAAAATAAACGGATATTGATCATAGGGATAGCGGGGTTTGTTCCCGCGGGTACGGACCTTCAGCGCAGGGCGCCGATCGACGCTATCCGCCGGGTGCGTGCGGAGGCAGGACCAGTCGACATGACCATCATTGCGTCGCACCTTGACCGAAGCGCCGGGCTCGGAATTGCGGAAAAAGAGACGGGTTTAGCTGCTGTCCTAATTGCCGATAAGCACCTGCATCTCATCCCAAAGCAAGCAGGTGGAGCGGTGGTTGTAGGGAGCTCAAAACAAGGCAAGCACGTCGCCGAGCTCAGCTTGAGCCAGCGCGTTCAGGGCGCTTATGCAGGCGGCATGAAAATGCGTCGCCTCGTGTTTAAGCGCCGCAAGGCTAAAGGCGACGAAGCCGCACAGCTTCAAGCTCAACTCGACGAGCTCAATGCCGGAAACACCTTCGCTTATCGCGTCGATGCGCTGGGTGAAGAACGAAGCGAAGACCCAGAGGTCGCTCAGTGGGTCAAGGCGTACGTTCACTTCGTCGGCAAACTTGAACTCGAGCAAGGGACCGCGCCACCAGGATATAACGGTGAAGGCGACTTCGCGAGCGTCAAAGTCTGTGGAACCTGCCACTTAGCGATCGCCGAAAGCTGGCGAAAGACTCGCCATGCTCACGCCTACGAGAGCCTAAGCTCTCGTGGTCAACACCTCGACCGAGAGTGCATCGGCTGTCATACGGCTGGCTGGCGTCATCCAGGAGGGTTTTCGGACCCTCGAGCTGTCGGTATTTTGAAAAATGTTCAGTGCGAGAGCTGCCACGGTCCGGGGAAAGAGCACGCAAAAACCGGGAACAAAGATCTGATTGAACGCGGTAAAGCCAACGCGGAATTCTGTCAGCGATGTCACCAAGAAGAGCTTGAGACCGGCTTTACCGAAAAGACGCACATCCCGCGCATTAAGCACTGGTGATCTCAGCGCGCTGTCGGCGGACGGTCCAAACCAAAACGCAACAACTTCCATCGGTAACCGCGCTCGCTCTGTCCTTGTAAAAGGCCATGGATCGGCACTCGAGGATGATAGACGGAACCACCCTGCCGCATCGCACCTACAAAATGCCCTGCAGGCAGAACCACCCGATCCTGGCTCACCATGACCGCACCTTTAGGCTGCATCGCTAAGAAGGGGTCTTCCGAGGTTTTCACCGGCGCATAGTAGCGCTCTACCTGTTGAGCGCCTCGCCTCGTCAGCTCAACCCGCCATCCTTGTCCGGTCACTTTAGGCTGCAAAACAGCGGTCAGTAAGACCCGGCCCGACGGTCCAATCTCTTCATAAAGTGCCCACTGCTCGACGCTCGGTGTAAGCGGCGCCGTCGAACCCAGCGCATCATAGCGTGGCGCAGGAGTTAGTGGCGCATCGACCCATGCATGCAGCGCCCGGTACTGGGGTGTTGTGCAAGCCAGACTCAAGACCAGGGTCAGAACGCTTGATCGTAACACGGTGTCCAACATACCGGCTAACCTGCCTGGGGTAAGCCTCGGCGAAAAGAGGTGATGATGATCACCTGATGCAAGACGAGCGTCAGACTGGGTCTGGTTTAGGGTTGAATCAGCCCGCGTCACCGACCGGCGCAACGGGGCCGGTGTCCGTTCCCTGCTCTGGCGCCCCGCTATCTACCGCTACACCGCTATCAACAGGTGCTACCGGCGCTCCTGTATCCTGAGCAGGTTGTGGGCCCCCTTCAGAGGTGCCGGCGGCGTCGAGATAATCACTTGAGCCAATCTGGCAAACACCCTCAACGCAAGAGTAACCGGGGTCGCAACTGTCACCAATACTACCATCGACGACAAAGCCACACTGCCGAGGGGCGCAAATCCGCCCCCGAGCGCAGACTTGCCCGACCGGGCAATCCTCAGACGCCTCACAGGAGGTCTCTGCACACGATGAACCCGCAGTGGGCACCGACAGAGCGAGCAACAAAAGGAGTCTCAAGGTAGCGCCAGTCGAATCGTGTAGTTGGTCAGTGGGGTACCGTCAGGCATCTTAACCTGATTGTTGCTGTTCAAGTAGTCCGGATGATCAAAAATCATCTTAATCCGGATCGAGATCCCCATATTGGCGTTAAAGACTGCGGCTGATGGCATCCGAAGCCGGATCCGCGAGGTGTAACCACTGTGCGGGATACCATGACCCAACCCCGGCTCTAACAGGACAGCGGCCGGGTAGCTCAACACGCCGTTTTCTTCATAATCAATCTCGCCAAATACTGAGTTTTCGGCGTCAAGCGGCGCAACAAATGCGAACTGAGCCAGCGCGTTTTGAAGCCCAGAGGCTCCATTGATCAACCGAAGACCGATCGGCAAATCAGCGTCTAGATACAAATCGTCGCCGCCATTAATTTCACCGTCATCGTTATTGTCGTCCCACTCGACGGCGTAGTCTTCATCACCAAAAGGGGCGCTGTGATCGCTTTGCGTGAGCACATTAGCGGTCCCGATCCAAGCCTGGGTGCTGCTGAGTGAGCGCGCCGTAATCGATAGGTTGTATTCTGCTCCAGCGGTCAGTTCGCCCAGCGCAGGAGCTAGCGTGATCAGGCGTCCGCCAGCTGCAAAGCTCGCGTTCATCTCAATCTCAGCTGTACCGGACTCATTGAGCATCACGACCTGCAACGTTGCGGGGTCCACCGCACGATCAAACAATAAACGCATCGGCGTGGTAACGGCTGATGCTCTAATCTGCTGCCGGCGATCCACCAAGTCAGCTACGTTCGAATGCACCATTCGAAGGTTTGGGCTCATGACCAAGGTATGCATCAACTGACCGCCGTGACGAACAAACAAGGGCAGGCGCCCTAGCGCTGCCAGTTCGGCGTAACTCTGCTGAACCGTCACGCCCGCTCCAGATTCATCAGCGTGGCTGTGAATACTAACGGTTCCACCGAGGCGCGCAATGACAGCGCTCAAGGAGGTCAGATCAGGCGCCACATCAAAGCGCACCGTGCCGTCGTCAGCGCTTACCGACTGAAGCGTAAGCTCTCCTCGCTGAGCGCCATTGTGGATAAAGGTGTAGGGGACGGTAACGCTCATCCGAACGCCTGATTTCCCGAGTAGATCGTCCCCGTAAACAGTCGTCGACAGGCTCGTCGAACGCATCAGCCCAACGCGACCAAAGTTGGCGTGGTTGTTGGCGGATGGGAAATCGCCAGAGGATGAGGGGATCTGCAGCGCACCATTAGCCGGCAGATAGCCTTCAGCAGCGATCTGAAACAGGGCGCTCCCTCCTGCAGCGACGCCCCGAAACTGGACGTAACCATCAGATCCGGTCGTCGCCGACTCGGCGGATCGAGCGCGCAGGGTCACCGAAGCCTCCGAGATCGCCTGACCGGTGCTTAGGTCGTACACGTAACCGCTGACTGAAGCGGTGGGGTGAACCGGCGCGATTTGCGTTACCGAACCTGGCTGATCGCCTTGTCCATCGCCGTTCAAATCGGCTGGGTCTTCACCACAAGCGGTCAGCGTCAACCCAATCAACATCAATCTCTTCATCGTCACTCCTTGGCTGCTCTGCTTATTCGCCCATTGGTAACCTGGTCAACGCCTCGCGTGCGTCGCCCACACGCTCGACGCGCATGGTCGGTTTGACCGATGACCGTTGCGCCAGAGCCTCCACAGGAGTAACACCCGGCGAGAAATCACCCAAATTTCACACGGAGTACTCATGACTTTCTGCAGATCGCTGCTCATCCTTGCAACCCTTGGACTCGCTTCAGCGTGCGCTCAAGACATTGCAGACATTGACCGGACGCATCCCAACAAGGTGCATAAATCGATGTTCAATGGCACCTGGTATTTCCGAGGAACGGTGACTGAGGTCGCTCCGGATATGGCGGGTCTGTTCGAGGGTATCGCAACAGGGATGTCGAAGATCCGATGGGAGATCACGGAGTCTGAACTGCGTGGGTGGACGACCAATGAGACGGTGATCGGCATGGATCAAGAGATCGACGACTGTCGTCGCGTCAACACCGTTCAAGCGGATGGCCGCATCAACATCGAGGAGACGCTCGATGACGAATGCATGAGGCGATCAGCGCTTGGTGGCGCCCAGCTCAACAAAGATGGCTACCGCACCCGCTGGGGTCGCCTCCCTGATGAGTATAAAGGCTCGATGGTCATCAGCTTCCCGGTCAGCAGCCACTTCGACGTCAAGCGCAGCTACAATCCAGAAACCGGTGAGCAGTCAAACGTCCTGACGGAAAATGCGATCGACCGTAACTGGTGGCAACGTGACTACATGCGGGTCGCTTGGGGAAGCCCCTCGGTTCAGTTTATTAATGGTGAGCTCGCCAACACCTACGGCGACGACTCCGAACCTGAAGACTCTGACCACAAGATTCGCTTCCTTGACGCTGCAGGCCAGCCGGTTGCCAATGGGCAAGCAGCCGAAGGTCAAGAGGTTGGTTATTTCGACTTTAGCACCCGTCAAGCGGCGACCATGATGGCGACCACGACCAGCGGCGCTGTCTATCCTTACTGCTACTTCAGCGAGACCGCCTCATGCGACGCCGCTAAAGTCGCCATGCGTTACTCATTTCTCAAAACTGAGCCGGTTCGAGACTTTGCGCCGGTACTTTATGACGACAACAAAATGGGCCGCTTCGGGTACTTCCGAACCGAGCGATACAGCCACCTACGCCAGCGCGGCGTGACCGAGACAGGTCGCGTGCGGATGGCGTCTGTACACAACCTCTGGAAAGACACCTACGAGCGCGATGCAAACGGCGCCTTTCGCTTAGAAGCTGTGACCAACGAAGCCGGCGAAACGATCGCTTACCGGCGCATCGAGAAGCCGGTCACCAGCCGTCAACCCAAACCCCTAGCGTATCACCTCTCCCCCTACTTCCCCGAAGCGATCAAAGAATACGCATACCGGGTAGGCGACTCTTGGAACCACGGCTATCGCCGAACGGTGGCAGCTGCCTGGGGCTATCAGTCCGCTCGCGAGGCTGATGACGCTAACGCTGGCGTCCCAGATATGTTTGTCGTTTGCGACAACCCGGTCCCTGAAACGGTTCCGGTCCGCTATCAGGGTCGCGGGACCAACTATCACGAGATCTGTGGCCCTCCCGGCACACGCGCCATGCCCGGCGATCTCCGCTACCACACAATGTACTGGGTGCATGACCGCAACGACGGTCCTTTAGGTTATGGCCCTTCGTACCAAGACCCTGAGACCGGCGAGACGATTTCAGGTACCGCTTGGGTTTACGGTGCAGCGGTCGACACCTACGCCCAATCGGCGCTTGATTTGGTCAACGCGATCAACGGTGATTTGTCCATGGACGATATTCGTAGCGGCTCATACGTCCAAAACATGGTGCGCAACTCGCGTCATGTCACCGATCCGCACCATCGAACGATCGAAGAGTTTGAAGCCAGCTTGATCGACCCAGAAGGACCGATCGGTCCTTCAGGTCGAGCGATCATGGAACGCATCGACCGGATCTCCGCTGACCCTGCGGGCGAGCTGAACAACGACATCACCCAGCAACGCCAGCGTCGGTTTAAGCGCTTCTTGCGTGAAAACCCTATGGCCGACGATCTGATCAACGGCGAAATGCTCGCCGCTGCTGCCGGCGATCAAATGACGCCAGGCGGAGCGATCACAGAGCCGATGCGCGACAAGGCGGTCGATCTGCTCAGCGGTAATATGGAAGCGGTCAATGAGCGAGCACACTTGAACAGTGTTGCGGCGGAGCTGACCATTTGGACACGTGATAACTTTGAGGACGCAGCGCTGGTGGGCTTAGCTAAAGAGATGGCAGCACGTTATGCTGACCGCCCTGACGCTCAAGACGAGATGTACCAAGAGCTACGCGGTCGAATTTTCCAAGGCGTGATGGAGCACGAAGTGGGTCACACCCTCGGTCTTCGCCACAACTTTGCGGGCTCGTACGATGCGCTCAACTTTCAAGATGACTACTGGCGCGTGCGCAAAGCGGGTCTCAAGACTGCCTGGACGAACATTCACAACGCCTCGAGCTTGACCCTAAATACGCTGATGCAAGTGCGTCAGCTGACCCAAGGCGAGCGCGAAGGCCAGGGCGCTACTGATGGTCAGCGTGGTGGTGTCACCGAATACCAATACAGCTCGATCATGGACTATGGCGCCGCCTTCAACTCCGACCTGCACGGTATTGGCAAGTACGATGAAGCTGCCGTGCTGTTTGGCTACGCGGGGAAGGTTGAGGTCTTTGATAACATCAGCCGCAACAACAAATACCTACTCAAAGGCTCCGCTGAAACCATCTTAAGCTCACACCCATGGTCGCTCGGGCTGACCAGTTATTCCTGCCTGCCGAGCTTTGAAGACCGAGTGAGCCCTGCAGAGGACGCGCTCACGGAGAAAATCCATTACAGCTGGTTGCCTTTGATCTTCTCGGACTCCCCCGCTCCCAACGGCAACGCTGCAGGCGCTGTCGATGCGGCGATCGAGGCAGGTATCGAAAACATCAGCATGAACAACCGTCGCCTGATCGACTACAGCGACATCGAAGAGCAGCTGAACATCGAGCGCAAGCACCGCTTCGAAAACAAACGCGACTGCGGCCAGGAGGCGGCGACACTCCACGAGGATCGTCCGGTCATGGTTCCCTACATGTTCTGCTCAGATGAGTGGGTCGGCAGTGTTGCCAACTGCAACCGCTGGGACGAAGGCGCAGACCCTGCGGCTATTCTCGAGCGTACGATGAGCCAATGGGAAGATTACTACTGGTTCAACAACTACAAGCGCGACCGGGTCAGTTTCAGCACCACGGCTCCGGCAAACCGTGCGCTCTCACGCACCTATCCGATGATGCTGTTGATGTATCAGCAGTGGCTGTTCAGCCGTTACCAAACGGATCTCTTGCTCACCTATCCGTGGCAAGTGCGCGTGCTCGATTCCGTCAATAAGTTTGGCGAAATCCTGACCAAGCCTCGCTACGGAACCTACTATCTTAGCAACAACGGTGAAGACGCCTACCTCTACGATGTCGACCCATTGGAGATCGGTAGCACCCTAGGCCAAGTCAACAATCTCGAGGTCACCGCCGACTTCCAAATCCCTCGGGGTGTCGGTCGTCGTGCGTTCTCGAACTATGACTATGATGGTGGTTACTACTACTACGAGCGCCCCGTAGAGGCCGGTCATTTCTGGGACTTCTACGCCGCGCTGCTCAGCCAGGGTAATGCAACCGCAGCGCTTCTAGGCACCGAATCAGCCGCCGACCAGCAGCGCTTCTACCTACCCTTCCACCTCGTCTTCCCTGAGCCGCTTGATCGTCTCTACAGCGGGATCATCACGAACCGTCAGCAAGACTACGCGCCCAAGCTCTTTACCCGAGATCTAGGCGGGGATGACGCCGCTTGCCAAACCGCGGCTGCTCGGGTCGGCGGATATGGAACCCGCGGCAACAACGACTTGTGCTATCTGGTCGTGAGCAAGCCGATCTACGATTGGCGTGGCGTGACGATGGGCGCGCTGATCGACGGCGAGCGGAACTTGGCAGCGCCTTTTGCAAGTCAAAACGCAGACGGAGAAGACTGGGAAAGTGGTGTGACGATTCGTATCCACAACAATTACACCAACAAGCTGTACACTACGATCTTTGGCGCACAGTTCTTCACCTCAACGTGGGAACGTGACTTCATCGAGAGCATGCGCGTCTGGCGCGTCGGTGCCGCCGAAGATCACAACTTAGCCCAAGGGCACACTCGCACCGAGTTTGCAGATCCCCGAAGTGGCTTTGTGTACGCAGCAAGCACCAATAAAGAGCGCCCCTGTGCGGTGACGGATGAAGAACGAGACAACGGCTTAGCTGCTCGCACCATGTGCGATGGCCAGGTCGCTGCGACGGATTGGATTGCGGCTACCACAGCGCTCGACGAGGCCGACGAGAACATCGAAGCACAAAATCTGGACTGTTCAGCGGACGAAGTACCGGATAACTGCACAGCGGACCGAGCCGTTGAGGGGCTTGATCTAGCGGACCAATGTGTTCGTAAACTGTGTGCTGAGGACGCAAAGCGCTCCGCAGATAGTCGGTTAGATGACGCGGTAAGCTGGTCCTTACGCTTCCGTGATATCTACCGTGTCTTGGTCGATTAAAGGGGTTTTGATGATACGATTACTCACTGTCTCGGTTCTGCTTGTCGGCGCCACAGCGTTTGCTTCCGACAACCCAGCCATGACCACAGCGCCTAAGGGAGCGTTTCCCTTTTCGGGCTCGGTCAGCTGGGGCCACTCGCTCGGGCAAGGTAGTTTTGTTCAAAACTATTACGCTCGGGATGCACGCTATACTCAGAGCTTGGGCCTATCTGGCCGCTGGCAGCTTCCCTGGAAAGGCTACAGCGTCTCAGCGAGCCAAAGCTGGGGTATGGAGCTGACGACGGGTGGCTCCATGCGGAACCATGAACTCAACTACGGTGACATCGGTTTAGGCTTCGGCTTACCCTTGGGCTTTAAAGCGTTAGGATTTAGCTTTGGAACCAGTCTTCGAGCTGGAATTCCGGTGTCTAAGGTCAGTCGGTTCTTAGGAAAGATTACCGGGCTTAGCGCCGGGCTCTCCGGAAGCCGTAAACTGGGTAGTAAGCTGAGCCTGAGCCTAAGCAGCAGCTTGTCCCGCAGCTTATACACTGAGCGCATCCGGACGGTCTCCATTACCGAGGGTCGCAGCTTCGTCGACAACAACGGCACCACGCTCACGCCAAACAATCAGATCTGTCGCGATGAAGAGCTGATCACCTCTGGAGCCGGTGACGTCACCGGCTGCCGAGTGGCAGGCGTCAACGGTGGATTCAACCTAAGCAGCTCGGTGGCGGTGTCGTATAAGGCGTCCAAAAAGTTGTCTGCGTCAGCATCGCTCGCGTTGATCAACTCGTTCAAAGATTACGCCATGCCAGTTGATGAATTCTCATCCAGCTACGCCCAAGCAGGGATCGGACGCTCTGATCTCACCTCGGGGAGCCTGAGCCTCAGCTACGGCTACTCAAAGAAACTCCGTATGGGGCTTTCGATGTCGAGCACGCAGCCCGCATTGTTTTGGAGTCCCAACGATGTCGCAGATGACAACGGCAACGTGACCGAAGCCAAAGAAGGAACGTGGTTGCCCAACTTTCCGTGGTGGGATTTCCGCACCCCTGGAAACAACTACAGCGCCTTTTCGGGTAGCGTGAGCTACTCGTTCTAGAAAGACTCCGTCTTCGACGGGTCAAAGCGAATAAAAAGCGCTAAGGTCTAAGGGCGGGGTCATCCCCGCCTTTAGTTTATGATCGCTCAATCGAGAGGTTCGTGTCGTGGATGCTCAGATCATCGTTATTGGCGGGGGGCATGCCGGCTGTGAAGCCGCTTTGGCGGCTGCGCGCTCGGGCGCCTCGACGGTGCTGGTGACCTTACGCGCTTCAGGGATTGGCGAATTGAGCTGCAACCCAGCCATGGGAGGCCTCGCCAAGGGGCACCTGATCAGAGAGCTCGACGCGCTCGGCGGAGAGATTGGTCGGATGACTGATCGCACGACCCTGTTTCGTCACACGCTTAACCGCAGCCGGGGTCCTGCCGTGCGCGGAACCCGCGCTCAAGTGGACCGGCCTTTGTATCGGCAATTGATGCAAGAGGTGGTCACCAACCAAGCAGGCCTGGAAGTCGTTGAAGGGCGCGTCTGTGGGTTCTTATCCGAAGATGACCGCTGCGCCGGCGTGAAGCTTGCCGACGGTCGAGAGCTCCGAAGCGACGCCGTGATCCTCACAACGGGTACTTTTCTCGGGGCGATTTGTCATCGCGGTCAAGAAGAGACCCCTGGTGGACGACACGGCGAGACCGAGGTCGATGATGGATCGATTTCAGCTCAGCTGCGAAGTTTAGGTTTACGCCTTCAGCGGCTCAAAACAGGAACCTGCCCCCGCATCCACCGGGACAGCATCGATTACAGCAAGCTCAGTATTCAATTCAGCGAAAGCGACACGCCTGCCTTTTCTGATGCAGGTGACCCGGGTCCTAATGAGGAGATCAACTGCTGGGGTGTTCGAACCAACCCAAACCTCCATGATGTCGTCCGTGACAATCTTCATCGAGCGTCCATCTATGGTGGGCGATTAGGAGCTGAAGGCCCCCGCTACTGCCCAAGCTTTGAGGATAAGATCTCCCGCTTTGGTGAACGCGACAGTCACCAACTATGGCTTGAGCCTGAAGGGCTTGAGAGCCCGCAGATGTACCTGGGCGGGATGAGCACAAGCTTACCGCG
Organism: Myxococcota bacterium; assembly: GCA_040260805.1. Taxonomy (GTDB): domain Bacteria; phylum Myxococcota; class UBA4151; order UBA4151; family UBA4151; genus CACGMS01. Next base: position 20,355 of record JBDQPD010000010.1, read on the forward strand.
AGATGTTCAAGAAGAGATGCTCAAACGCCTACCCGGCTTTGAACAGGCAGAGGTTTTGGTGTGGGGCTATGCGGTCGCTTACGACGCCATCGACCCGATACAACTCGATCGCCATTTGATGGTCCGGCAGCTGCCCGGCTTGTACCTGGCGGGGCAAATCAACGGCACCTCTGGCTATGAGGAAGCTGCCGCTCAAGGGTTTTGGGCGGCGATCAATGCCTGGCGTACGATCAATAATGAGCCCGAGTTTGTCCTTGCGCGCGATCAGGCTTACATGGGCGTTTTGATCGATGATCTGACCACACGAGGATGCCGCGAGCCCTATCGAATGCTGACCAGTCGAGCCGAGTACCGGCTTGAACTGCGCGAGAGCAATGCCTGGCTTCGGCTCACCAAAGAAGCGCACGAGCTTGGATTGGTCAGCGCTGAGCGCCTCGCCGCCCGTGATCAGCGCTACGAACGAATCGAAGCCGCACGCAAAGCTCTTCATGCCAAACGCCATCAAGGGGTTTCAGCCTGGGATCGGCTCCTCAGACCCCAAGAAGACGCTGAGGCGATTTTGGATGACGCTGGGATTAACTTAGCGGGTAGTGATCGCGCTGAATTGGTCGCCTCGGGGCGATACGCTGGCTACATTGCGCGTGAGCGAAGGCGCCTCGCAGCTCAGCGCGACCTCGACCGCGTCCGGATCCCGACCGGATTTGATTACGCCGGACGCCCCAGCCTTTCCAACGAGGCGGTCGAACGGCTTGAGGCCGTGCGCCCTGAAACTCTTGGTCAAGCGGCTAGGATCTCAGGGGTTACCCCTGCAGCTGTCCAGGTGATCGCGTTGAGCCTGAGGAGCTAGGAGATGCTCTTAGCGGCTATGCTCTGGATCGCAGCGCCGCCCGTGGTCGTCGATTGGCGGCTGCAAGCTGCCGCTGCTGATCCAGTCGTTGCTGAGCTTCTTGGTTATGACGCCGAACGCCTTCCAGTGTGGGTCGAACTCGAGACAGAGTCGATGCAGACCTGGCGAAACCTGCGCAAAGCCGGCCTGCGCGGCGGGGTCGATAACCAGCCCTTGATCGGGCCTTTTAGCAGCGGCTGGGTGGCACCTAGCGATCTTGCACAACTCGCCGCCGTTCCTGGTCTGGTTCGACTTGAAACCTATACGCCGGCGCAGGTCCATGCGCCGCTCTATGCGACCAACGAACACCTCCGCTCGCGCCGAAGCGCCAATCTTTATAGCCCCAACCGTGCCCTCTATGGTCAGGGCGTTCGAGTGGCTAACATCGATGTCGGATTGGACTTCTTTCACCCCGCATTTTTCGAGCCCGGTGAGCCCGTCAATTTTGTCGACGTCGATCAATCAGGAGACCTAACGCCAGGCGACGGAATTGATCTGAACCAAAACGGAACGATCGATGAAGATGAACACCTCAAAGTCATCCAGAGCAAGATTCATGATTGGCGAGACGGTCTCATCGAAGGCTCAGAGCTCGATCGACTCGAGCCCGACCTCGATTGGTTGTACATCGATCAAAACGCTAACGGCCGTCGAGACTTTGGTGGCGAGGCGCTCACCCTAGGCGAGCAAACACCAGGGTTTGGTGAGCCCGTATTTTCGATTCTAGATCGAGACGGAGACGGTCAATTCTCGAGCAAGGATCAACTGCTGCGCTTAGGAGCGTCACGCGTCGCGTCGTATCGCCACGGGCACCGCAGCTATCATCGCCACGTCGATCTGACCGCAGCGCCGCATGGCAACGACTTTCATGGCACCGGAGTGTGGGGTATTTTAGCGGCTGGGCCTGTGGGTCATCGCTTCGCCGGCATCGCTCCTAAAGCGACCATCCTTCATTTTCATCGCAACCAATTTAACCTGGTCGACTCGGTCCACTTTGCGATCGCTGAAAAAGCGGACCTGGTGCTGCACGAGTATGGCGCCTGGGTCCATCAAACCGGCGATGGCTCCTCAATTGTTGAGCGCCTGGTAGGGCACAGTCAGGCGTTGGGTGTTCCCCACGTCTTGCCCGCAGGCAACCTAGCGAGCTCAAGGCGCTCAGCGAAGCTCACGATCCCTGCAGGTGAAACCAAGCGGCTGACCTTGTTTCTTCCTGCGCGACAGATCGAGGTTCTCTATGGCTCGATGATCTGGACAGGCCCAGACAACCTCGAATTGTACCTGGAGCCTCGAGGTGGCGACGAGGCGAGGGTTCCTAGCGACGCCATTCGGTCCCAAGCCTTTGACCGGGATGAACGACTCATCGTTGGAGAGCAACGCACCAACGCGCGTGGAACTCGCAAACTCGATTGGGTGCTTTGGGGGTGGCAGAATCGCCTACGACAGCTCCCGAACCGGGCCTGGGCAGTGCGCGTGGTGAACCCATCAGATCAACCCATCGATCTCTTGCTCCGCATCGCCGACAACAAAACCTCATGGATCGGCGGCGCTCATTTTCGAGGCGAAGGGTTCTCGACCAAGGTCAGCTCGGCGACGTGGCCCTCAACGGCAACGGGTAACGCCGACCATGGTCTTTCAGTGTTCGCCTTTACAGGGCGCGCTGAACGAGCGGGTGGAGCCGACAGCGAAGCGACAGGTGATTTACGAAGCTACTCAGGACATGGCCCGCGGATCGATGGGCGTGATCTAGTCGGCGTCGCAGCACCCGATAACCCTTCGACCACGTGGCCGGCCTCGGCGAATGAAGTAGGCCCCGCCGGTTACGGGAGTTTCAATGGAACGTCAGGCGCTGGACCCCATGTTGCCGGAGCCTTAGCCTTGATGGTCCAGGCCGGCTGGAGCGCCCACGATGCGGTCAATCAGCTGCTTCAAAGCGCTCAGCGCGATGAGCAAGTAGAAGCCGGCCCCGAACAAGCTTGGGGCGGCGGTAAAGTTCGTCTTGATCGCGCCCTGAGCCATCCACTTGAACCCCTGCTTGAGTCGTTCACTCCGCCGCAGATCGATGAGCCAGGTCCCTTCGCCTTAGTCAGCCCGCCGGAGAGCGGCTGGCAACGCCTTCGCCTCTCGAGCAACCGGTCCTGGCTTGATTGGCGATCAACGCCGATGTTTCTTCAGGGAGCCTCAGCGCCTGTACAGGTCGAATGGGTGAGCGACGAGGGGCGGCGCGGGCGCTATCTGGTTGAACTGACCACCCCAAGCCAAGCGAGCGACTCTCAAGGCCTCCCTGCCCCCTTAGGACAGGCGGTGGTAACCGAGGACTCGAGCCGATCACCGGCTGACTTTGCGCGCCCAGAAGATGCGCTTCTCGGCGCACCCCCTGCCGCCTCTAGCTGCCAGCATATGGCGCCCTCCTTATGGTTGGGGCTGGCCGTATTGGGTCTTCGGAGGCGACGATGAACACCATCGTTGCGTGCGCAACCGGTGGAGCTCCGTCTGCGATTGCAGTGGTTCGTCTAAGCGGCGCTCAAGCGCTCCTTATAGCGCGCAACTTATGCGGGGAAAGCAGCCTTCAGGGTGATCGCAGTTTGGAGCTGGTACAACTCGGCGATGTTCACGGCTTGATCGACCGCTGCCTCGCCGTTCCATTTTTTTCGCCGCGCAGCTTCACCGGCGAAGACGTCGTAGAATTTCATCTTCATGGCGGCCCCGGACTGGTCGAAGCGGTCATCGAAGCTTGTCTGGCGCTCGGCGCTCGCCGTGCGGAGCCCGGTGAATTTACTCGGCGCGCCTACTTGGCCGGTAAACTTGACCTCGTTGAAGCCGAAGCGATTGCGGCGCGCGCTTCGGCGGCGACCGCTCGAGCAGCTCGGCTGGCAGAGGCAGGCGTTGCGGGTCGCCTGAGCCAGTTTGCGCGCGCGACCGAGCAGGAGCTGACGCAGCTGCGAGCTCACGTCGAAGGTTGGCTCGACTTTGACCCTGAAGAGCTCGACGACGACCACTTAAACCTCTTGGTCGACCGCATCCAAACCTGCGCACAGCGACTCGAGCGCGCTGCGTCGGTAGGCGCCCGTTCTGTACCGCTATTTGAAGCGCCCATCGTTTTACTTTCAGGACCAGTAAACGCAGGAAAGTCGAGCCTTTTTAATTGCTTGGTCGGTTCTGATCGGGCGCTTGTTAGCGCGGAGGCTGGCACGACTCGAGATTGGCTCGAAGCCGAGCTCTCACTCAAAAGCGGACGGATTAGATTGCGTGATTCAGCCGGCCTTCGTCGAGCAACGGGCGCCGTTGAAGCCGCAGGTATCAAACGCGCGGAGTCCCTTCAGAGCGAGGCCGACCTCGTGCTCTGGTGCTGTCCCGCTGAAATCGACTCAAAAGCGCCCGAAGCGGCGCTGCGGCTGTGCACAAAATCAGATCAAAGCGCTGGACCTGGAGTAGCCATATCGTCGCATTCGGGTGAAGGTATCGATGAGCTGCTCGAGCACATTAATACCCTACTCTTTGGCGACGCAGTAGCCGACTCAGAGACCGGAGTAGCCACCTCCAAAAGACAGGTCGAACATCTGCTCAGCGCGAGCGAGCGGACCGTCGCTGCCGCCCATCAAATGACCGATCATGCGCCTGAACTCGCCGCCGCTGACCTACGCGCTGCCTGTGACGCCCTGAGCGAGCTCACCGGAGCCCAAGAGCCCGATGAGCTCATGCTCGACGCCTTGTTTGGTCAGTTCTGTCTGGGTAAGTAGACCTAGCCGCGTCCGGTGCTCTCGAGCCAGCGCTCAGCGTCGATAGCAGCCATGCAGCCTGTGCCAGCGGCGGTGATCGCTTGTCGGTACACGTGGTCGGTTGCATCACCGGACACAAAGACGCCCTCATGAATCGTTCGGGCGCTGTCGGGTTGGTGATCAAGGTATCCTGCAGGATCTTTTGGGAGGGCGTCGCCGGTCCACGCCGTGTTCGGCGTGTGACCAATCGCCACAAAAAGACCGTCACAGGCGAACTCTTCTCGCTCACCCGTTTGGGTGTTTTCGGTAACAATTGCCTTGAGACCGCCCTCAGAGACCTCTCCGAGGCAATCAACCACCACCTTATTCCAATGCATCGTGATTTTATCGTGGCTCAACACTCGCTCCTGCATCGGTTTTGAGGCGCGCAGGCTGTCGCGGCGGTGCATGACGTGAACCTCGCTGGCGAAACGCGTCAAAAAGGAGGCCTCCTCCATCGCCGTATCACCGCCACCGACCACGACCACCTTGGAGTTGCGGAAGAAGGCGCCGTCGCAGGTGGCGCAAGCTGAGACGCCGTAGCCCATCAGCTTGCTCTCGTTCTCCAGCCCAAGCAGGCGCGCCGATGCGCCCGAGGCGATAATTAGAGCATCGCAGGTTAGCGTCGAGCCGTCTGTGAGATGAAGCTTCTTGGGGTGAGCTTCAAGCTCACACGATTCGACCTCAGCAAACTCAAAAGTCGTCCCAAAGCGCTCCACTTGTTTGCGGAAACGATCCATCAATTCGGGGCCCATCACGCCCTCTGGAAAACCGGGATAGTTTTCAACATCGGTGGTGATCGTGAGCTGGCCTCCAGGCTGCATGCCGTCAAGCACATGAGGAGCGAGGTTGGCGCGAGCCGTGTACAGCGCGGCGGTTAGACCGGCGGGTCCGGAGCCGACAATAATCACTTTATGATGGGTCATGAGGAGATCCTTTGAATTCGATTGTGCTAATATAAGGGCTGAATTTCTAAACGGAAGTGATCCACCGCACCCGCAACCATCGCCATACCAAAAGCTGCGGTCACAAAACCGACCGAGCCGAGCACGACGTTGCGGTGGTCACAGGTGTGTAAATCGCGAAACTCACCATCAGGCGCTGGGCAGACACAGACATGATCAAATGGTGTTTCCGTGCTTTGAGCCTCATTGGGTGGCTCGGTAGAATAGACGCATGAGATGCCGGAATCGATGGCGTAGAGCTTCCGCAGAATCTTACGGATCGAGCGCGCCATCGGGTCAGTGTGGGTCTCGGATAAGTCGGCTCGACGCACCTGAGTTGGATCCAGTCGAGCGGCTGCACCCATGCTTGATATCACGGGAATACCCCGCTCTTTACACTGAGCGAGGAGGTGGCATTTGGCGGTCAGGTTATCGATCGCATCAAGGACCAGATCAGGCTTTAGAGACAACAACTCGTCACTCGATGCTTCGTTGTAAAATGCGATGCGAGCGTCGACATTTGCGGCCGGGTTGATCGCGAGCAAGCGCTCGGCCATCACCGCCGCCTTATGCTTGCCGATGGTCCCTTTGCGGGCGTGGAGTTGGCGGTTGGTGTTGGTGACGCAGACTTTATCAAAGTCAACCAAGCTGAGCTGTCCAACGCCCGTTCGAGTCAACATCTCCGCCGCCCAAGAGCCCACGCCGCCGAGCCCGACCACCATCACATGTCTCAGCTTGAGATTCTCGACCAAAGGAGAACCCAAGAGGCGCTCTCCCCGATGAAAACGAAGCTGCTCAGTCGCTTTTCTTTTAATGCTTGTTTCGACTTCGATCATCACTCGCCCTCTAAGAACCGATTGTAGTTGGCAAAAACTAACGCTTTGATCGAGTCCGAAGAACAATTCTTTGCGCGCGCTGCAGCCTCATAGAGCGCGGGCAGAGTATCCCAAGGCGCATCATCCTCACATTCTGCGTCGGATTCGAGCAGCAACAGATGATCAGGGACAGCCTCGAGCAACCGCAGGTCGCGGCCAACACGCGGGCCAACAGAGACATAGTACCCGGCGCTCCACCAAGGCTCAAAACGTGAAGGTCGCCCGCCACAGCGATGCAACATCACCGAGCTTGGATGCCGTCGAATCGCCGAAAGAAGTGAGCCGCCATCGCCCACGAGATGCACAATCAGCGGCAGCGCATGAGCGCGAGCCAATTCGAGCTGCTTTGAGAGGATCTCCACTTGGTCTGGGCCTGCGTTTCGATCCAAACCCACCTCACCCAGCGCGTGCGGGCGCTGGTCGGTGATCGCCTGATCCAAACGATGAGACCAATCGGGCTCAGGATCGAATAAAGGATGCTGGCCGTATCCGAACTCTACCCCGTCAAGCCGCAAAGGCTGCTCATAAGGCTCACAGACCCCTGGGATTAAGGTGCGTTGGATGCCAGCTGAGCGCAGCCGCGCTAGCGCGGCGGCCGGGTCATCAAAGCGATCGAGATGAATATGGGCGTCGATCAATTTGCGCTTCGCTCTCACCTGTTCAATTCTGCCCATGCACCGCCTACTAAGTCGATACAAGGAGGTCCCATGAGCAAGCCATCATTAGTCGAAGCTTTTGAGACCCTCTTGCGCGAGCTGCCGGGTCAATGCCCGACCGAGCGACAGCTTGAATCTTGGGCTCTACGTCTAGCCTCTGCGTGGAGTGATGAGCTCCTTGGCGGTGAAGCGATCGACCTTTGCGATGCCCTAGGCTCGCCGATGGATTTGCCCACGCGGCGACAAGACATTGCGATGTCTGGCATCCGCTTTTCGCTCGTTTGTCCGCATCATCTAACGCTCGCTATCGGCGAGGCGAGCATTAGCTATCAGCCACGCCACCGAGTAGCGGGGCCTTCAGGCCTGGTTCGGCTGATCGATGCGGCCACGAGGCGCCGCATCCTCCAAGAAGAGGCAGCCGAGTTAATCGCGGACACGCTCGAGCAGGTGCTTCAGCCCAACAACCTTGAGGTCGTGCTTCGCAGCGAACAAACCTGCGTCAGCTGCCGCGGTGTTCGTCGTCAGGGTACGGACTTTATCACCACGGTGCGACGCGGACACTCCGTCTAGCTCAAAAGCTGCGCTTGTAACTGAGCACCACTCGATCGTTGTGCCCGTAGCCGCCAAACATAGACCCGCTCGGGCCGCCAAAAAACTCGCCGCTGAGGCGCAGCTGCTCGCGCTCTTCATCAACCAACCAAGCAACCGACGGCATGATCAGCCAATCCTGGTCCACAGGGTGAATCACGCCAGCGACAACCCACTCTAGGCGTTCTTTGTACTGACTCTTGAGCGCCATGTTGATGGTCACCAGATGCGACGCATCTGGGTCAAAGGGGCGGTCCAATCGCCCGTCCGCAGTCAGCGAGCTGGTGTCCAAGAGCATCAGCGGTTTGTTGGCGACGTCAAAGACGGTAAAGTCACTGATCCCTAAAACGGCGATTAAACGGGGTGGGCTTTGGTACTCAATCTGCAGCGCTGTGTGCAGAGTCGCTAGCCCAGGCAAAGGCTCCATCAGCGGCGAAAACAGTGTTCTTCCACCCAAAAATCGAGGTGTCCAAGCGCTCTCGAGGGCGAAGACAAAAGATCCATAACTACGGCGCACCTGAGCACCTAACTGAGCTAAGCGATGAAAAACGCTGGTGATCAAACTCGAGCCATCACCGAGCGCGCGGGCTTCTGCCATCTTGGTTTGAAACCGCTCCAGCGCAGCGATGGTTTCGGGCGTGAACTGCTCGAGCAGTGGCGTCGTACCCATCGTGGTCATCAGCGTTAGAACAGCCGCTAAATCCGGGTCCATTTTCAGCTCAGGAAAAGTATCAAACCCATAAAATCCCCACACCCCAATTTCGGCTCCATAGAGGCGGCCGCGCAGGCGAAGAGCGCCTGAAAAGTCTTCGGGGGTGAATTCGGGCTTAGCAAAGTAAAATAGATTATTCTGCCACTCGTCCTCGACGCTTCGGTCAAAGAGCCACGAGATGTCGCCGATCGGTAAATTGGCGCTTTGATCTGGACTCGCCACGCCCCAATCGGTGCCCCAAAGACGTATCTCAAGGGGGCGGTCTCGCGGCACAAAGGCAAAATCAAGGTGCACGTCATGCGTATAGTTCAGCGTATAACGCGCCACCACTGCCTCTACAGGCAAGGACAGGTCCTCGGGCTCGCCAGCTAAACCAAAGCGCAGATCGCGCGCCGCGAACATCACCGACGGACCCATGCCATCGGTAACACTCCAATCTACTTTCTGCAGGCCCAGTTGAAAGACTAAATCCTGACCAAAGCGATGATCATAACGCACCTCAGTCAGCTCGGTGAGTAAGACCGTCTTGCTTTGACCCCCCTCGTCGGGATGATCCCAGCCGCCCCACAGCCGAGCCCTTGCGCCGACTCGCCAGCTCCGACCAGGCGCCAGGCGATGCCTTAGCTGCAGACGCAACAACCCCCAGCTCTCGATCACGTCTTCTGGGGCGCCCAGCGTTGACGGGTCATGCACCGTATCGAGCGCGAGCGCCGTCTCCAGGCTCGACAACACAAGCGTTGAGGGTTTGAAGGCCGGCTTGGTCAGCTCAGGTGGGCTTTGAGCCATTTCGTCTTCAAGCACGATTTCATCGCCTAAAGAGGACGCTTTAGGCGGGGTTTCCGGCTCGTCTTCGAGCACGATTTCATCGCCATCATCTGCAGTCAAAGTCTGGGCAGAGCTCGGCTCTTCGATGACGATTTCATCATCATCAACCGCAGGGGTGGCGAGCAGAAAAAACGTGATCAGTAACGGTTGCATGGGCGACTGTTTAAAGCTTCGCGCTCGGCGCGTCTAGCGCACCACTCAAACCTTTAGAAACAGCCCTGCGTCCTGCCTCGAGAAGCCGACGGCTACGGGGCTGAGCAAAGAACCTAGCCATTTTCCAAGTCTGCCACGGCCAGGGCAGCGGCAATCGACGCACCCGGACCTCGTGGGGATGAGGATAAAAAACCTGCAAGGTCACCGAGCCAAAGTCTGGGATGATCTCTTGGTGAGCTTGGAACCCGGATAGGCTGGGGTCGAGCCGAGCAAACTCATGGGTCAACGCGAGGTATTCACTCGACGGGATCTCGTTCTTGAGCAGCCTGTGGGCAAAGATCACAGCCTCTCCGGCAAGCTCCTCAAAACGAGCGACCGGCTTGATCATAAATTCACCCGCATGAGCCACGATCTTGATCCGCAAATCACCGCGTTGACCGCAGGCCTCACACAAACACCCGTCGCAGGCTTTAAGCGCTTCAAGCTTGCGATTAAATGCACCAAACGTTGCCCGTAACCTGCTCACAAGCTCAGGAGCAAAAGCTTTCGAGTCAGCGCATGAGACATAAAACAAAGCCGCGTCTCCCTCGAGCTTGTTGACCACTAAAATGTCTTCGAGGTCATCGATCACGGCTTCGAGAAGAACTGAGATAATGGCCTCGGCGTGCTCTTCAACTACCCGCTCATTACGACGCTCAAGCGCCGCAACACCAAAGCGCTTATGGTTCATAATAAAGCGAGTATAGCCCGAGATATCAACGAGCACGATAAAGCCAGAGTGCGCCTCGATACCGCTCGCCATCAAATCGACCCCTTTAGCCCATAGTCCTTAGGTCAAAAACGCTCCGATCAGCAATCCAAGCGATACGTGTCACACCCCCCCACTAGAATCAGATCAAGGAGGTCAACCATGTCCTTGATTCTCGACCCAGTCGCTAGCCTCAACCAAAGCACCCTGGTCTTTCGCTCAAGCGCTCGCCCTGAATCAGAGGTGGCCCCCCACCTCGGACGCTTGCTGCCCACCGGTGGATACCTGTTCGCCGATTCCGTTCAAGAGCGCCTCGCTCAAATCGCTGGGCTCACCTTTTCAGGGCTGCTGCCAAGTGGCTCTGTTCCGCCACGCATCGACGTCGCCACCGATCGCCAAATCACGCTCCGGTCGCAACATCCAGAGCCCTCCGAGGCGGCTCGACAATGCGCCGCTGAGCTCTGGCGTCGAGGACACGCTAGCCAGGTCGAAGAAAAGTCATTGGGTCAATTTGAGGTTCGAGTTCAACAGCTCCCTATCCGTATTCGGTTTACGCCCGACCGGCGTGGTCTGCTCAACCATCTGCATCGCCGCCTCGAGGGCCGCAGAACTCAAATCGCTGCGCTCGCAGACCGTTGTGGTTGACGCTCCGTCCGGCATCATCGACAACCTTGGATATGAGCGCACGATCAAACCCACTCGAACAGGTCATGACCGGCTGGCAACAAAGGGATCAATGGCCTCATGCGCTCCTGCTGAGCGGCGCCTCAAGTTCGGCCTTATTGGATCTAGGGCGCAAGCTTGCGAAAACTAGGCTGTGCGTGTCGGGTAACCACTGCGATGCATGTGATTCATGCCGCGTTTTCGATTCAGGTAATCACCTCGACTTTCACCTCCTCGCCTCAAGCGTTACCGCTGAAGAGCTCGATCTTCGCTACATCGCTGAGGGCCCTGCCACCACGCGACGCCTCATCCGCAAAGAGCAGATCGCCTCGACATTGCGGCAGCTAGCGCTTCACGCTCGTCGCGCAAATGGCTGGCGGGTTTTGTTGCTGGTGCACCCAGAGGAGCTGCACAGCGCGGCGGCCAACGCGCTGCTCAAAAGCCTCGAAGAGCCAGGCGATCGGGTCTTCTTTATCTTGATCAGTGCACAACCACGCGCCGTGCTCGAAACCATCATCAGCCGCTGCCAGCAGCTTGCGCTTCCTCCACCAAGTCGCGACGAGTTGACCCACGACCTCACCGCTCAAGGCGTCCAGGTTTCGTGTGCACACACCCTAGCCGAACTGCGGCGCCGCGGATTAAACTGGGACGTCTCAGACCTCGAAGAGCGCCGCCCCCTCGTGGTCAACTGGCTGAGCGCACTAGCGGACCAGCAAGAGCATCAACGACTGCTCGCTCTGGATCGCCTCGGCAAGGATCATGACCCCGATCAAATCATCGAGGTTGCGTTGTCCTTGACCTTGGACCTGATGCGCTTGCAGAGCGGCATGCAAGCTGCAGATTTGACGCACAGTGATCTCGCTGATGATCTGATGCCGCTTGCGCCTGCTGGGCCTTGGTTGGATCTAGCGCAAACCCTAGCCGCTGCGCGGCCTGCCCTCAGGCGCAATGTGCGGCTCACAAGCCTTCTCATGGGAGCCACAATATGAGGTTGTTTCTAGGGGTTGCTGTTCTTCTTGTCGGGTGTCAGCCGCGCCCGCTCGATGTCATTGAAGAGCGAGCGGAGTTCCCGCGCGATAGCCTGAGAAAAGGGCGAGTCCTGATGGATGCCGTCCCCAAAGACGCTGAGCGCTTCTCGGTGACCTTTGAAGACCAGATTGAGCTAATTGGCGGCAAAATTACGCCAAAAGATCCAAAACCGGGTCAAGAAATCGCCATTACAGCCTACTATCGGGTGCTCAAGCCCTTACCCGAAAGCTGGAAACTGTTCGTGCACCTCGACGGGGTCGGTATCGCCAACCGAATGCACGGCGACCACTGCCCTTGCGATGGGCGCTATCCGACCAGTTATTGGCAACCCAAAGAGATCGTCGCAGATACGACCTACATCGCAACGCACGGTCACCCGCGAGCTGATTACGTGGTTTGGACCGGCTTCTACATCGACAAACGGCGGATGCGCGTCAGCAAAGCTGATCCGGGGCGCCAAGATAAAGACAACCGCGGGCGAATCGCCCGGCTAACGCTCGGTCAATAAGCGATGCATGGACTGGTTCTTGGGTTGCTGCTTGCGGCCTTGAGCGCCGCGCAGATGCAAGAGATCACGACCCTTTTGCAGCGGGGCCGAATGGCGGACGCGCTCAAAATGCTTGAGCCTTTAGCTAAAAAAGACCCGAACGACCCTGTGGTTGCAGGGTTGCTCGGACGAGCTCGCTTGCACGCAGGCGATGCAGCGGGCGCGATCGAACCCCTGATGCGCTCCTTATCCAAACTCAAATCAGACGGTGAAGGATTCGGCAATCTTGGAGTGGCTTTGATGCAGGTGGAGCGGACCCAAGACGCAGCGCAAGCCTTTGCACAGGCTGTAGTTCTGATGCCCCGCTCACCTCAAGCGTGGCGCAACCTCGCCGGCGCCTACACCAACCTCGAGCGCCAAATTGATGCCAGCAAAGCCTGGAAGCGTTATCTTGGGTTTAGACCACAAGATGGAGAAGCTCGGTGCATTTATGGTGGCTTATTGCTAGCGATGAAGCGTTATCGAGACGCCGCCGTTCATCTGCGTTTTGGCTCAAAAACAACGAAAGATGTCGTCTGCTTACATGACTATGCTGATGTCTTGGGGCGGCTCAAAAACCCGAAAGAAGCCTTAGCAATTCTTGATCGACTGATTCGCCTTGATCAACGCAACGCACACGCTTTTTATCTGCGAGCCTACATCCTAATCGATGGAGGCATCGAGCAAGCCGACCAGGCGCTCAAGGCGCTCTCGACGAGCTTGAAAATTAGCCCTAAACGAGCAGCAAGCCACCACCTCAATGGCTACATACTGGCTCAACTCAACCGACACGAAGAAGCCCTAAAATCCTACACTCGAGCGAGTGATCTAGAGCCTAAAAATCAGCGCTACCAAGAAGCCGAAGCCATCGCTCGTGTGCATGTTGGTGAAGGTGATAAGGTCCTCAAAGCGCTGCAGCTAATGCTTCGGCGCTCGCCAGGAAATGAGGACCTTCGCCGAGCCCTTGCGCACGTCTACATGGGTAAAAAACAGTGGCCGAAGGCAGAGCGAGTTCTCAAAGGGGCGCCCACCAACAGCGCAGAAATCCGGCGGGATCTTGCGGTGGTAAGTTTATCATCAGGGCGGACAGACCAGGCGGTTTCGATATTAAAAAAACTACGCTCAGAGCAGCCTAAAAATCGTGTGGTCGCCTATAATTTAGCCTTAGCTTTGCGGCACTCCGGAGCGATGAAGGAGGCTTATCTACAAGCCAAACAAGCGCGCCAAATGCCGGGTAACACAGAGGACGAGTTGCTGCTCGAGACGCGTCTTTTGCTTGAACTTGGGCGCGCGCAAGAGGCGCTCACTTTACTCAACAGCCAGCGGGCATCCGTCAGCTACGAACTGCTCTTTGTTCGGGCGCGCTGTCTGCGCATGCAGGCTCGGCTGCCTGAGGCGCTCAAAGCGAGTAAACAAGCAGAGTCTGAGGCGAGAGATGATGACCAACGACTCGCTGTTCGGCGGCTTCGGGGTAAAATACTCACCGACCTAGGCCGCAGCGCCGAGGCCATCGGCCTGTTTCGAGAGCGCGGGTCGAACCCAGCTGAGCTGGGTATTGCGCTGAGCCGAGCAGGGCGAGCCAAAGAGGCGATCAAGGTCCTCAAGGCGGCGCAAAAGCAGCAACCCGCTGACGTTGAAGTTCAGCTGGCTTTTGCCGCTTCTCTCAGCGCCTTGGGCAAAAAACAGCTAGCCTTGAAGGTGCTGACCAAGGCGCGACAGACCTGGCCTCGGCACGGTGGTTTGACCAACGATACCGCCATGGCTTGGCTCGCTGCAGGAAAGAGAACGCGAGCGGTTGCGCTGCTCAAACAAGGGCTCAAGGAAAACCCTGAGCATTCGGCGCTAGCGCGCAATTATGCGCATCACCTGATGGCAACTAAGCGCCGAGGGCAGGCGGTTGAGCTCCTGCGTCAAACGATCGGGCGTCGCCCTCACGACGGACAGCTCCATACTGCACTTGGTGAGACGCTGATGAGCCTGAAACGAAACGAAGAGGCGCGGGCTGCCTTTCGCCAGGGGCTAGAGGCGGGCACACCTGACCCCGTCGCTGAAGCGCGTCTTGGTGACCTCTTGCGCCGAGAAGGCAAACTCAAAGAGGCTGTCACCAGTTATCAGCGTGCGCTGGCGCTGCAGCCGAGCATGCTCGAAGCGCATAACGGTATGGGAATGGCGCTGCACGGCCTCGAGCGCTTTGACGCCGCCATCGCCCAATACCGAAAGGGGCTAGTCCACAGCCCGCACGACGCTGAGCTGCACAACAACTTAGGTTCAAGTCTCTACCTCAAGGGTCAATTTGCGGCGGCGTTAACATCGTTTGAACGAGCAGGAAAAGTAGACCCACTCGAGCTGAGCTATTGGCGTAACCAGCTGATGATCCTCAAAGAACAAGGCCGCTTAGAAGACGCCCAGAAACGCCTAGATAAGGCGCTCTCGTTTCTTCCAAACCATGCATCACTAAAGAATGAGCAGCTCAGCCTTAACCGAGCCAAAGCGATGCGAGACCGCCTGCGTGCTACACCGAATAACGCCGCACCGCGTCCAGACACAACGCCGCGCTCACGCTGACGTTTAGGCTCTCAAAGTCACGCAGCATCGGCAAGCGAAAGACCGCGTCGCAGCGCTTGAGAACGCCCGGCCGTATCCCTTTCGCTTCGCTGCCCAAAACCAAGACCAAAGGTTCGGTTAGATCAAAGTCATCAAGAGCCCCTCGGCCGCCGACATCAGCAGCAAAGATCCAGCGGCCTGCCTTTTTGTACTCATCAAGAGTGCGAGCCAGGTTTGTGACTTGAGCGACAGGCAAAAGAGACGCCGCGCCTGCTGAGGCGCGCTCGCACCCAGGGGTCACCGGTGCAGCGCCGTGCTTTGGAATCACCACGCCAGCGCCGCCGAGTGCGTAGGTCGATCGAATGATCGCGCCTAAATTTCCAGGATCCTCGACCCCGTCTAATGCGATGATTGGGCCTGCGTGCGCTAACAAGCTGTCCGCATCGGCGTAATCAAAACTACGCACCTCAAGAGCGACGCCTTGATGGCGAACCCCGGCGCTGCGCTGGTCGAGCTCCTGGCGCGCCGCAGGTCGAACCTTAATCCCTATGCGCTTAGCTTGCTCTTGAAGGTCCTCAAGGCGCGGGTTGCTCGCTTGCACGATCAACAGCTGCCCTCTCCCCGAACCCAGCGCTTCTCGCACCGCATGAATACCAAAGACGATCTCGCTCATCGCATACTCTCCACTAGACGCTGAGCTGCCGCTCGAGGATCAGCGGCAGAGCGAATGGGTCGCCCTACCACTAACAAATCGGCGCCATCTTTGAGCGCCTGTGATGGAGTGGCAATACGCTTTTGATCGCCCACATCACTACCTTGAGGTCGGATACCCGGGCAGACCAGATAAGCGTGTTGCCCGAGCACCTGCCGCAGCGAGGCTGCCTCAAGCGCCGAACAGACCAAACCGCTGATCCCTGAATCTGCCGCCGCCTGGGCGAGGCGATGAACTTGACCCTTGGGCGTATCTTGAACTCCGATCGCGCCGAGTTCTTGTTCATCCATACTCGTCAGCACCGTCACCGCGAGCAAACGAATCGGTCCAGCGACGCGCTGCGCTGCGCGCAGCATCGCTGGTCCCCCTCCGGCGTGGAGTGTTAAAAAGTCGACCTCTAAAGTTGCCAGACTTTGAACCGCTGAGGCGACCGTGTTGGGGATATCGTGCAGTTTAAGATCTAAAAACACCTTCCGCCCGCTCGCCTTAATCTGCCGTACAAGCTCAGGACCCTCTGCGTAAAATAGCTGCATCCCTATTTTAAACACACCGACTGAATCGATGGTTAAATCCACCAATTCAAGCGCCTCTTTTGCGCTGGGAACATCAAGAGCTAGGGCTAAACGATCTCGCGGGTTCATCGATAATTATCTCCGGCTCCAACCAAGTCCGCATAACCCAGTAAAAATCCCAACCTTAAACCGACAAAAGGCAAAGGAACCTCACCAAAAACAGCCGCTAGTAGAGCGGGCAGGTCAGGCGCCTCGTCACCCAACTCAAGAGCTCTTGAGACGCGCAAAGCGGTTCGCTGATAAGCGGCTTTTGCGCGCCGAGCGACGAGCGAGACATCGGGGAGCTCTTCGCCGTGCGATGGCAGCGCTCGGCCGCCAATCAGAGCAAGTCGATCTAAAGACTCAAGCAAGACCGGCAGCGACGCGATGCGCTGACCGTGATCATCAAAGCGGACCTCAGGAGGCGCTAAGTTTTCAGCGAACACATTGTCGCCCGACACGACACGACCCACCTGCTCAAGCTCGAAGACCAAATGGTGGTGGTGGTGCCCCGGGTGGTGATGAACCCGAATTTCGATCCCGCCGACCTCAATTTCGTCGCCGTCATCTAAGAGCCGCTCAAGGCGGGTCGTGCAGCCGCTCTGAGCGATGTGATCGTAGCCCTTTAGCAGCTGCGCAAGGATCGGCCCGTCGACGCCAACTCTTCGAGCAAAACCCGCCAAGTGATCTTTGTGCGCCAACACGGTGGCGCGTTGGTCTTCATAATAGGGCTGCGCGCAGCGAGCCGCGTAGACAGGCAGCCCCGGGTAATGCTCTGCAAGAATCGGTAATCCGCCGTAGTGATCCTGATGCGCATGCGTCATCAGCAAAAGATCTGGCGGTCGATCAGCGAGCCCCTTGATCAAAGCCTCGTTGCTCGCACGAGACGTGTGACCACAATCGACTAAAACTCGAGCGGACGGGCTGTCGATGACCGTTGAATAAACCGACCCACCCCAAGGCAAAGGGAGCTCGATGCGCCGAGTGCTAATGGTCACGGTCTATAAGCATCAATACAGCGCGCAATAGCGACCTCTGCGTCGAAGTTCACCGCCTCAAAAGTCGCCGCCGCTTGAACCTGATCATCAGCGATGAAATAACGTTTAATGACGGCCTGCAGGCGCCGCGGTTGGAGCTCGTCAGGGAGCTGTACCGACACCGTAATCAGCGGCATAAATCGATAAGGTGACAAGCCTTTCAAACACATCCCATTGATCGATAAATCGCCACCTATTTGGGTCCATTGACCGCTCGGTGAGGCGACCAGGAAATCCATCGGGACACGAACGCTTTCGCGGCGCTCACTGTGTTCAACCATAAGACTTCTGCTCCACTAGTTCCTGGGTTTCCTCGGTGGGGTCGAGCACGTTTTTACGCAAGACCAAGCGCCAAACCCCGTCAGATATTTCATCCAGAGCGACCAATTCTTGCCCGAGGATCGCCAGGCTCCGTGGAATGCTTTGGGTTGCGGGCTGATAATCGACCTCAACGCTCAGCTCCGAACCGATGGCGGCCTGTTCAAGCCACAAACGGACGCGCACAAAGGTCATCGGGCACACTTCGCCGCGCAAATTTAGGGATTCGGCGCTCATGACGAACCTCACAAGTCATCGCTGACCTCGCAGGTACACCCAGCCGACGCACAAGACCAGGCCGACCCCAAAGACTCAATGCATCGGACGTCTTGCGGATAGGCCGCAACTTCAGCATGCCTTCTCCGATAAGGGATGAGCTTACTCTACTTGACTCTTTGCTGCCTGAATTAGCAGCATACTCAGATCGAAAGGTGTTCAACATGCCCAACAAGATTTCAAATCTAGCCAATACCATGGCGACTGCAGGCGCTTTCAAGCGTTCGGACGTCGAGAAGCTGATCAACGCAGCCCAAGACGGCCCCGGCGTTACCGCCAATGAGAAAGCCGAACTCAACAAAGTATTAAGCAAACACGCTGATCTGTTTGAAGCGGGCGCAAAACTCGATCTGCAGCGCTTCCTCAACCCCGATTTTGATGCACCGCTCAAGGCCAACCCCTCTGGCGACTTTGATCAAGATGGACTGAGCAACGCGCGTGAGTTCAAAATCGGTTCAGACCCTCGCTTAGTCGACACCGACGCCGACGGCTTGAGCGACTCGGTCGAGGTGAACAAGTACAAGCTTGATCCCTCGGACCCTCAAAACAACGTGAAAGCCAAAACGGCGCCTTGGACGACCACCTACTGGCCGATGGCGGGTAGCGGCAACGCTGACGGTAACCCCCGAACGCACCTTTGGGCTAAAGATGGCGCCTTGGATAAGCTCGATTCACTCAAGACCAGCCGAGGCGATGAGTCGGGCGCTAAGGCGCTCGAGTTCGAGCGCAAGCCTGCGCTGAACTGGCTCGTCGGCGACCGCGATAAGGGTCATTATATCCCAAAATCCGGACTCAAAGAGAACAACGCCGAGATGACTACGGGCGTCGACTTTGATGGCGATGGCAAGCTCACGGCTGGCGTCAAAGCCGACTTTATTGATGGACGCGGCGATTTCGCTGCGGTCGTCAATCGTGGCGCTTTTGTTCCGAAACTCGGTGAAGACGTGCTGACCCGAAAAGTGGTCGACGGCGAAGATGGCGAGAAAACCACCCAGTACTTCAAGGCTGATGGCAGCCAGCTCAGCGCTGAAGAAGCCAAGCAGGTGGTCCTGACCAATCCGAACTCGGACGGCAAAGCTGAAGGCAACATGAGCGTTGGCTGGTGGGGAAGCTGCGACAAGGTCGCCCTCGCTGGAATTCTCTTTGAAGACCCTCAGCGCGACGTGACCCTCGACGGCGTCACCTTCACCAAGCAAGACATTCGCGGCCTGCTCACGGTGGTCGCCGACTCTCAAACCAACGGAACCGATTTCGTCGGTCATCGTTATGATGAGCGAGCCGACATTGTCGTCACCAATGACGGCAAGCAGTTCTCAGGCAAAATTATGGACGTCAGCGGCGATGACTTTCGCGCTGCGAAAGACATGTGGCGCTGGAACGGCGACTACATGGTCACCAACGGGTCCGAAAAAGAGGTGAAGATCTAACTCACCGACGGCACCGAAACGCCCTTCCCAGCTTCTGAGGTCAAGCACCTCGCACGCGAGGACAAAGCCGATATGGACCCAGGTCTTTATCACGTCACGATGAAGCAATGGCTGGCCGACGGGCGAGGCGCTGCGATGGATCAGGATTCAGGTTCCCACGTGTGGAACTACAACTTCTCGAGCTTTGACGTCTCCGAGCGAAATGTCGACAACTTCAACCGCGCCGAAGCCGTGGGTCACAACGGGCCTGCTGGCGATGGCGATATCCGTCATTACAACTCGCGGGTCACCTTCTCGAGTGGTCCGAAGAGCTTTGATTACTGGCTCGAATATAAAGATGGCGACGTGGTCAACGGTGGCTGGAAAGGCAACAACCCTGACTTCTTATGGCGCCCTGCCGCTTCGGGTGACTGGACCGGCGCGAACGATCGCAACCCCTTCGTCAATCCCGAGTTGGTCAAAGAGATCTACGAAGCCAGCATTGCGCCTGAGGCGCCCGCTGCCCCAGTCAGCACTGACGACTAAGCGCACAGAGCAGTACAACGATTCACCAAGCCCTCGCGCTTGGTGTTTCTTTTTTTGCCTTCGATCAGACGAAGCATACAGCGTTGGCGGCTCGATAGGCGGCAAAAATATCAAACCACTGACTTGATTTTAAACCGCTCGTTATGGTGTCGGCTAAGTGCAACCCAAGCTGAGATATGAGACGTCATGAAACGCAGAGAATTTGTAAGTGCAGCCGCCGTTTCTGCATTACAAATCTACGTGATGGGCTGCACCTCGAGACGCTCCAAGGTATCACCCCATGAAACGAGCAAGGTGCCGAGCGCATCGTCAAACACTAGCTCGTCACCGATGCAAAGCTTCGGTCCGTTGATCGATGCCAAAGACGGTTTGCTCGATCTGCCAAAGGGATTTCACTACGTCGCGCTGCAACAGGCTGGAGACCTGATGAGTGACGGATTACAGATGTCCTTTCAGCCCGACGGGATGGCGTGCTTTCAAGACGATCAAGGGCGGTATGTTTTGTTGCGTAACCACGAACTCGGCGACCAAGGTCATTTGGATCGATATCAACCAGCGTCAACGCGCCGTCAGCTCATGGTCCCTAAGCCTGCCTACAATGAGCGCTGCTTTGGTGGGGTAAGCCGAGTGGTTGTCGATCCCAAGAAATTACAGGGCGATTTTAAAAGCGGTCTATCGACCGCAGTCGTCAACTCGCATTGGGTTCTATCGGGCACGGACGGGAATTGTGCGGGCGGAGTCTTTGAAGGGGGCTGGGTCAGCTGTGAAGAGACCGACGCTCCAGGGCATGGATACGCGTTCCTAACGCTTCCCACCGACACGAAACTAATGCCGCCTCGTCGCTTGGACTCATGGGGTCGATTTCGGCGTGAAGCGATCGTTCACGATCCCGAACTCGATCTCATCTACATGACCGAGGATCACAGCCAAAGCTGCTTGTATCGATTTGTTCCAGCGCAGAAGGGCGCCCCAACTGGAGGTGGAACCCTCCAGGCTTTAAGCGTCCTGGGTGTCCCTGATACATCGCCTTATACTCGAGATTCCTCGACGGTGAACGCAAAGCCTAGATGGGCTGACGGAACACGATGGAAAACCACCTGGGTGAACGTCGATGACCCACAAGCATCAGAACAAACCTGCCGAGACCAAGCGCTAACACGAGGAGCCTCCCGATTTAATCGCCTCGAGGGAATTTGTCGCTCCAACCGATCGATAGGGTTCACTGCCTCGGTTGGCGGCGCCGCTTTTGCGGGACAGGTTTTCGAATACACTCCTGATCCTCATGACCGAGACCAAGGTGAGCTGGTGCTGCGACACGAGGTGACCGACCGAAGCGTCATCTCTTGCCCTGACAACCTCGTGATGACGCCTTGGGATGAGCTCTTGATGGCCGAGGATAATTACTCCATCGGGCGGGGCTGTACACACCAGCACTTACGCGTGATGACGCGCTCGGGTGAGGTCTATGATTTAGCGCGCAATCGGAAAAATTTCCCAGATAAGGGTCACGCAGGAGCCGAATTTACAGGTGCCTGCTTTTCGCCCGATGGGCGCATTTTGTTCGTGAACCTTCAGCACCCTGAGCATGTGACACTAGCGATTACCGGGCCATGGCCAAGCGCTTGATCGCACCACACTCTGCGACAGGGCGCTCTCGTTAGCCCTAAAATTTATCAAAAGATTCTAAATGGCGTGAATTTGACTCAAGTCGACACGAAAACGACTCAAATTACGTTCTCCGACCAACCAAGGGCTAGGATCTCTCGTTGCGGTAATGAAAACCTGCCCAGCGCGGTCAAGCAAGCGAGCGAACAGCGCCTCTGCGCGCCGGTCGTCAAGTTCACCTGTGATATCATCAAGTAATAGGATCGGCGGCTGGCGACGCTTAGCGATCAATTCAACCTGAGCGAGCCGACAAGCGAGCACGGCAGAGCGTTGCTGGCCCTGGCTGGCGCGCTGGCGCAAGTTGCGGTCATCCAGCCGTAAAGCCCAGTCCTCGGAGTGCGGCCCCTGACTGGTGTGGCCTTGGCGCTGGTCTCGGGCTTTATTGCTGCGCCACAGCTGCATTAAGCTGGCTTGCAAGTCCGAGCCTTGAACACAGGGTTTATACGCTGCGGTTAGCTGCTCTTTACCGGCGCAGATCGCCTCATAGGCGGGCTGCAAATCGGCGCTTAGAACCTGTGCCGCCTC
Source organism: Myxococcota bacterium (assembly GCA_040260805.1). Taxonomy (GTDB): domain Bacteria; phylum Myxococcota; class UBA4151; order UBA4151; family UBA4151; genus CACGMS01. Next base: position 42,295 of record JBDQPD010000010.1, read on the forward strand.
AGCACGGTGGCGCATCAACTGCGCACCGTAGCGGGCGGCTTCCTCACTCCACAAATCCAGCAACTCGCCGCCGCGAGCGCTTGGCCGAAGCAGGGCATTACGAGCGGACAGCGCTTGGCCATAACGAGCGCTCAGATCACGATGGTCCGGAAAAATTTGCTCCGCTACCGCGTCGAGTAAGCGCCGGCGCTCCTTAGGCCCGCCTTGGACTAAACTGAGATCACCGGGACGAAAGAAGACCACCGGATGCTCGGCGGCAAACCCGGCGGCGCTGCGCGGGGTTTGATCATCCACTTTAATACGTCGGTCCGAACGATCAAAGCCGATTCGCAGCTGATGAAAGCCTACAGGCGTCTGCATCTGAGCGGCCATAAACCCTGTATCGGTGCCTTGAGGAATGAGCTCCCGCCACCGCAAACCTGGCGGTGGACGCAGCTGCGTTGCGACATAAATAGCCTCTAAAATCGACGTTTTACCCACGCCGTTCGCGCCAATGAGTAGGTGGATTTCAGCGTCTGGGCACCAATGTAGGTCCTGCCAACATCGAAACCCTTTAAGCTCAAGACGGGTAATGCGGCTCATTCGCCTGCGAAAAATTCCTCGATCGCCTCCAGCGCGTTGCCGCCGGCAATTAACTCAGCGGCTGGCGGCCTGTTGGGATCGTTAACAATTTCATCGAGGCGACCGCGAGCGACCTTAGCCACCGTGGCATCACCAATTTCAGTCAACGCAACCAGCGCCATCACCGCCGGGTCATCTGCGGGTTGCCGACGAGCCACCCGCTGATAGGTGAACACCGCGGTTCGGCGTTTACCCATGGCGCGGTAAGCGTGTCCGAGCAATAAGCGAGCGTTGACGCCCAGCGGCCGTTCGTCTTCTTCAGCGATTTCTTTCAACAGCTCAGCAGCGCTGGCTGCATTTTTATCGTCGATCAACCGGTGCAGCGCCTCTTTAAAAGCGAGTTCAAACCGCTCATCACCACGAGCGGTCTTTAATGCTGCCTGAAGAGCCGCTCGATCCACCTGAAAATCCCTGTTTGCTGCGCAAATAGCCTATGGCGTGAATGCCCAGCTTAGACAACCACCAGCATGCGGGCTTGAAGCCTTGCCCGCATCCAGCGTACCGCAATCTCGCAGGGAAAAGTGTCATGAACCGTAAGCAGCACGGATTTGCAGACGTAGACCAGGCGCTGAGCTGCGCACACAGCGAGCGAAGGACGCTATGAGCTCTGATCAAAACATCCAGCGACTCGAGCAAGAAATTCAGCGTCACGATCGCCTCTATTGGCAAGACGATGCGCCTGAGATTTCAGATCAGGCTTACGATGCGCTGGTCCAAGAGCTTCAACGACTTGATCCCCACAATCCACTGCTCAGTCGATTACAAGAAGCTCCCCAGCTCGACCTTTTTAGCGCTAAAGAGGTCGGTGTTGCCGATCGTTTCGGACAAGCGGTCGAGCATGAACACCCGATGCTTAGCCTTAATAAAGCGTATGAGTTTGAGGCGATTGAAAAGTGGTTTTCTGGCTTTGATGGCGGCGTGGTCGTCATGCCTAAAATCGACGGGATTGCCTGCTCTTTACGCTACGACAGCCAGGGGTATTTGGTCTCTGCAGCGACGCGCGGGAATGGTCGGCACGGAGAGGATATCACCGCCAATATACTCGCCTCTGAGGCGGTACCTACAACCATCTTAGCGGTTCATGCGCCCCTCGAGGTGCGCGGTGAGGTCTACATCCCGACCGCAGCGTTTAAGCGTCATCTAGCCGATCGGTTTTCCAACCCAAGAAACACCGCAGCAGGCGCGATCAAACAAAAGGACCACAGCGCCACACCAGGCTATCATCTGCGCTTCTTTGCCTACGATCTGATCGCCACAGACCAACCGGACGAGGGCGCTAAATTTGAGCGTCTCGAAGCCATCGGTTTTGACCGGGCTGAGCACAGTTTATGCGCTGACTTTGACCAAACTCGGGCCGCTGTCGAAGGCTACCGAGACGGACGAGAGCAGCTCCCTTATGAAACCGACGGCGTCGTCATTCGAACTCGCCTCGCTCGAGAGCAGACGCGCCTCGGGCTCACCGCTCATCACCCGCGCTACGCGATGGCGTTTAAGTTTACCGGGGAGGTCGCAGAGACGCTCTTAACCGAGGTCTACTGGCAAGTCGCTCGAACCGGGACCATTACCCCGGTCGCTCAGCTCGAACCCGTCGAGTTGTCTGGAGCCATGGTCAGCCGCGCTAGCCTGCACCACGCCGGGCGAGTTGAAGCCTTAGAGCTTGCCGTCCCTGCGCGCGTGATCGCCGCACGGCGGGGCGGTGTGATCCCTCATATCGAGGGGGTTATTAGCGTCGGTGCTCATCCTGTTGCGATCCCAAGCATTTGCCCTGGCTGTGATTCCCCGACCGCGCGTCGCGATGATTTTTTAGTCTGTTCGGCGCCGCAAAACTGTCGCCCAACTCGCATCGCAGCGCTGATCCACTGGTGTCGTGCGCTCGACCTTGAGGGCATCGGACAAAAACTGGCGGAACAATTGCACGACGAAGGGCTCGCTGAGTCGCCCATCGATCTGTACTCGCTGCGAAGGGAGTCCCTGCTCACGCTGCCAAGGCTCGCCGAAAAATCAGCTGATAATATCTTGGGGCAAATCGATCAAAGCCGAACGGCTACTGGCGTTCAGTTCTTGGTGGGTTTGGGCATTGATGACCTCGGCACAACGGTCGCTCGCCGGCTGCTCGATGAGCTCAAAACGATCGAAGCACTGCTCGAAGCAGATGAAGAACGACTCCTTCAGATCGATGGGATCGGTTCCATCACCGGCGCTGGCATCCGGCGCGCTCTAGATGATCGAGACCAAGAGATTCAAGATCTCATCGGTGTACTCGATCTATCAAGTATCCCCTCTCAAGCCGACGACGCTGACGGCTTTCTTGACGGTTATTGGGTGGTCTTTACGGGCAGTCTCGAGAGCTCAGATCGAAAAACCGCTCAAGCCCAGGCCCGGTCAGTGAGCGCTCAGACTCCAAGTTCAGTGGTCTCCAAAGGGCAGGGGTTGCTGGTGGTTGGTGACCGAGACTCTGCCCTCACTGGGGAGGGGCGGGTCAGCTCCAAGCATGCAAAAGCTCGAACGCAAGTACGCCAAGGCGCAGCCATTTTGATTCTCACCGAGACCGAATGGCTCGATTTGATGACGCACAATTCATCGATCGATGAACTCAAAGAGCGGTGGCAAGGACAGCCGCGATAAGTCGCCTTGTCTCAAACCAAGCCTTACCGTAGACACGTTCCGTCGCACAGCGGTCAGGAAGTCGGTTAGAATCCGACGCTGCCCCCGCAACTGTGACCGGTGACGACCCCATTACAACCACTGCATGTGCTCATGTGGGAAGGTCTGGGGGAGGATGATCCGGCGAGCCAGGATACTGTGGCTGTGAGGCATCTAACGAATCGCGTATCGGCGGGATACTCGATCGGTTATGACCTCGCGTCTAACTGTCCTTTTGGATCGATCAACCCCGCTCATCATGAAAGGGGTTGTCATGACCAACCGTTTCTTCGTCTTGAGTACTGCTTTAGTTAGCCTCGCGTGCGCACCTTTGGATTCAGATCCTTCGCTTGTGACCATCGAAGTGGAAGGGACCTGGGCGACCCCTTGGGGTGATGAAGTCATCACCGTCGATCAGTGGCAAACGGCGACGATTATCACCTTTGATAACGAGACCAACACAGCGATCACTCAAATGCCTGCCGATGATGAGTTCAACCCAAACGCCTACTCGAAGCTGCGCTGGACCGAAGCGGTTGATGGCGCCTTTCATTACTGCACAGTCGCCTTTGGCCAAGCTACCGAGCTTGACGCTGAAGCTGCCGCAGACACCTCTGATGCTACCGATCTCGACGGTGAAGGCTGCGGTGGCTTTGCTTGGACCTCGATGCGAGAGCCGCTGCTCATCGCCGGTGACTGGTCTTCAGAGTTTGGCGATGAGAACATCTCTAGCCAGGCCTGGGACAACGGGTTTTCAGTGACCGCAGTCAGCGACTTTAACAACGCCGATCAATGGGTGATCACGCAAAACGCAGCGGACGCCGAGTTCGATCCGAGCGCCTTCAACTCGGTGTTTTGGGCTGACGGCGCCAACGGCGTGATCTATTATTGCACCGGCAGCTTTGGACACGAAACCTTTGCCGCAGCTCGAGACGGCATCAGCACTCGCCCCGATGCAAGCCAACCTGAAGAGTCAGGTTGCGGAGACTTTGCGTGGACCCAACTCGAGCCACGCTGATTCTCTGCCTCGCAGCCTGCGCTGCAGAGCCTGTGGTCGAGACCTCACATGATGCAGGTCATGAGCCTGCTGATCTGCCGTATGCTACCGAGGTGGTCTCGTTTAGCCCTGGCCCTGGCGCAGGGTTCGGACACCAGCACTTTCCAGGTATCGTGCTGGGTCCGCCCAAGGGCTATGGCGCAGCGCGCGGCAGCGTGGACGTTTTGAGTTTAGGTCAAGGCGGCTCGATCGTGCTTGGGTTTACGCCTAGAACCATTGTCGACGGTCCAGGGCCGGACTTTGTCGTCTTTGAGAACCCCTTCTGGGTGGGTGACTCCGAAGACTCCGTCTTCGCCGAGCTCGGACGCGTCGCGGTCAGCGCTGATGGCGAAACGTGGTTCGATTTTGATTGCCAGCGCGAAGAACAACCGCCCGCTCTTTGTGCAGGCTACACCCCTACTCAGCGCTACACGCCCGATCACAACCTAGACCCTGAATTATGCGGAGGCGATGCCTTTGATCTGTCGGATCTTGGCTTGGATGAGGTCCGCTTCGTACGCGTGACCGATGTCAGTTTTTCAGGCGAGACACCGAGCGCCGGATTTGATCTCGACGCTGTTGGTTTGATCCACTTCGAGTGATGATCTTCCTCCTAATCGCCGCTTCCATCATGCAAGGCCCAACGCAGCGAGGTGAGCGATCAAGTTCGACCTTAAGAGCAGATCACGGCGAGCAATTCCCCCTGGATTCCGAGCTCTTTGACGGCTCCGATTGGGAGGGTATTTTAGGTCAAAGCCTAGCCCTAACCATCACCAGAAACGCATCACTTATGGCGCCTCTGGATCTGTCCTGGAGGGGCGCAAGAACACAACAAGTACAATGGAGTATCGATGGCGTACCGCTGGGTGGTGTGCTCGGCGGAAGCGCTGGCGTTCGAAGCATCGACCCTCATTTGTTTGGTGGCTTGACGGCGTTTTCATCAAGCGGCGCATCACTCGACGCACCGATCGCTGGAGAGATGGCTTTAAAGACCACACAAAAAGGGCATCGACTTGCCCTAAAATGGGACCAGATCAACCAAAGAAGCGCTCACCTTAGCAGTCGCTACGGTGGTCGCAGCCTCAGTCTAGCCATCCATCAAACGCCGGGCATCTTTAGGTATCTCGACTCTCGTGGAACCGCGCGAGATGCGAGCGACGATCAATGGGTTAGACGCTCAAATAATGACGCTAGACGCGCTGGAATTTTATGGAG
>JBDQPD010000102.1:0-12666 GCA_040260805.1 Myxococcota bacterium
AGTCCAGACTTTGAGCAAAGAGTGTCTGGTTCGCTTGAGTCAGTGCGGCGGCGAACGTTTTGGTCGCGGCGTTTTGCCGCGTCCAGTACGCTTTCCATTCACGGTTCGAGAAGGTCTTGCGGCTCAAGCCACGCAGGCGCTCTTTGAGACGGTTTTCGATCTCGCTTGAGGTCCCATCGAGCGCTCCTAAATCGGCGAGCGTGACGAGGGCTGGTTTGTCAGCCCAGGAATCTGCCCAGGCCGTCTGCGCCTCGCCGAGCGAAGCGCCCCAGGCTGGCACGGAAAGAAGAACAAGCGCTAAGCTGAGTTGTTGGGTCATTTCTCGATTTACTCCTAAACACACTAGGCCCGCCTAACGAACCTGAGCATCAATTCCAAGTCAGGTCGCATTGCCTTTGACCGTTGTGGTCATGGCGGCTATCCCTTTCGTTGCCGGGAGAGGGTGTCGATGCGAGTGTTAAGATTCTCAGCTTTGTTGATGTTGGTCGCCTGTTCAGAAGAGGCTGAGCCCGTTGTGGACGCTGGGCAGGCTTCGGTTGATGCAGCGGTTGTCGTCGCTGATGCTGGCGAGCAAGCCGACGCTGGCGTGGCGTCGGATGATGCCGGACTGGTCTCTGAGGATATTGGCTTTGCGCCCGTGGGTGATTGTCTGGACGACTCTGAATGTGACGACGGCATCTTTTGCAACGGCGCCGAGCAATGCACCGACGGGACCTGTGTCGCCGCCGACCCGCCATGCCAGACTCGGGGCTGCTTGAGCTCATGCGATGAGATCAACGATCGATGCTTTGATTCGCTCATGCCGCAGGCTCATCTATGCGATGAGATTCACTGCGCAATCGCCAGCTGCGATGACCGAGGTCGGTGCAGCTATGAGTCTCGTCCTGAATACTCGTGCCGAACCACCGAGATGCAGCCTTGTCAGAGCACCTATCAGTGCCGCGAAGGGCTGGATTGCTTTGGTGGGGAGTTCTTCACTGATGGGAACGATCGCTGCGTTGAGGCGTGCACCGGCAACGAGGACTGTGAGCTGGGAATTACCCGCTGCGAAACAGCGATCGGTGATCGACCGTTCAATCACTGCTTATACAACTTATGCGGCGGCCGTTATGGCGGCATCATGCTCGATTCATGCGATGGGACTGGCGCAGCCTCTGGCTCCTGCTATCCCTTGCCGGATGGGGCTGGTGGCTACTTGGGCGTATGCTATGAAGGGGGGCCGCGTGGAGAGGGCGATAGCTGCTCGGGCGGCGTCTATCCGTGGCCGACTCGAGGCGAGACGCAGGGCCGCTGTCAAGGTGGGCTTTGGTGTCACGGCGGGCAGTGCCGGCAACTCTGCAGTTTAGCCCGCCGTGCGGGTCAGCCGAACTGTCCTGCAGGGAGTCACTGTGGCGATACCCATGAAGGCGAAGATAACGACGCAGGCGTCTGCTTGCCAGGGGCTCGTTGCTTGGTGACGCAGCGTCACTGCGGCACCGTCGCTGCGTGCGTTCCGGACAGCACAGCGTCTCTGGTCGGGGGCTGCCAGCCCGTCGTTCAGCCCGCTGCGCCCGTTGGCGTGGCCTGCGAAATTCCCAGCCCGGGCGATATGAGCCCTTGCGCTGATGGCTCCATGTGTTGGCTCGATTTCCGCGATCCGTTGGCTGGGGCTCAATGCCTACAGTTCTGCGATTTGCAGGCACGTGAATGCCCGAACGGCAGCGTGTGTCGACCCACCGACAGCCGCCGTAACCCTGCTCAAGGTGAACAACTCGGCCTGTGTTACCCGACGAACTAGAACAGCCCGCCCGCAACGGTCCACCGCTCGGGTTTTGGATATTTTTAGTGCTCTTGAGCACGCTGATCCTGAGTAAGGTGTTCGTGGTCGGCCTGGTCGAGGTGCGGGGTCAAAGTATGGACCCTTTGATCGCCTCTGGCAGCACCTGCTTGGTCCTGAAGGTCGGAGCGGTTTCTGTGGCGGGGTTTGAGCTGGGCGCGCTGAATGTTGGCGCCGGCGACGTCGTGGTCGCCGAAGTGTCGGGTCGTCAGCGTCACGTGATCAAGCGCGTGGCTGCGATCGCTGGCGAAAAGTTATCGACTGCGCCGTGGCTGGATCGCTTAAAGCTGACGAAGAATGCCGCTGGTCAGCGCGTCTCATTGCTCGGTGTCGACTGCGCTCAAGATGGCTGTCGGGTGGAGAAGGGCTTTGCCTTTTTACTGAGCGAGCAACTTAAAGGCTCGACAGATTCGCGCCATTTTGGCGCCGTTCAAGTCGCCGATATTCTTGGGCGGACTGCGGTCTGCTGGTGATTCGAAGCGATCAGTCGACGTTCGGCTCGGCGTTGACGTCGCTGAACATGCGGGACCAGCGCAACGCTCCGATCGTGAAGGGCCCAGCAGGGATCATGGGGTCAGTCCAGTCGTGACTAAACCAGATCATCGTGGCGGTACCCCTGAGGTATTTCATCGGAACGCCGCCCCAGACACGTGAGTCGGCAGAGCCATCTCGATTGTCACCCATCATGAACAAGAAGCCAGGTTTAACGATGCAATGGTGGGGGGTGCACTCAAGCCCAGAACCAGGTCGATCAAAAGCGACCGGGCCCGGCGAGGTGCCGTGCATGAAGTAGGCACGAGGCCAATCGTTGTAAAAGGGATGGATATCTGGACCATGAATCGTCTGAACCCAGCGTGGACCCAGCTTTTCAAAGACTAGATTACCGACCACGGGGTGACCTTCTAAGCGGCGCTCATCGGTCCTCAGGTAAGTGATCTTCCCGCCTTCACGTTGCTCTAAAAAAGCACCGTTCACTTCGACGCTACCGTCGACAATACGCAGCTTATCGCCCGGCAAGCCGACGACGCGCTTGATGTAGTCCTGTCGTGGATCCATCGGAAAGTTGAAGACCACGATCTCCCCGCGACGCGGTGGATCACCATTCCAAATGCGGGTGGCGGTGAAGGGATAGCGTGGTCCGTAGCGGTACTTTTTAATAAAGACATGATCGCCATGCAGCAGCGTCGGACGCATCGAGCCGGTGGGGATCTTAAAAGGCTCAAAGAAGAAGGCGCGGATGGTGAGCGCTAAAGCGACGTAGAAGGCCAGCTCGAGGAGCGAGCGAATCGCTGGGGACAAGGTGTGACCTTTGTAGTCGCTTTGGTAGATCGCAGCCTCTAGCTCGTGCGCAGCGCTTTGAGCTTCTTCTTCCTTATTCAGAGCGCCACGGCCTCGAGCGAGCGCCTCGCGCAGTCTCTTCGCAGCCGCTTCGGGTACGTCTTCAATACCATCGAGCAAGCGCTGCCCCGTCTTGAGCTGCTTTTTGATCTGCTGACGCGCTTTACGATCAGCTAGAGCTTTGAACAGGGGCATAAACAGCATCTTCCTCGGGGCGCGCTCTATCTGAAGGCTGCTGAGGGGCTCGTCAACGGCTAAAGGTCGGCATAAAACGTCGGCTTCGGCATCCTCTTGGGCACCCGAGACCACCACCACCCGATGGCTGGTTCTGATTTCTCGGTAAACAAAGCCATCACTGTGCGCTGGAGCTTGAGCAAAACATCCGGGTGAAATTTTTGTCCGAGCTGGTCGACGAGCTTCAGCGTTTGAGCCTTGATCGGTGCCGGCCAGTGTTCCGGAGCGATAATCGGTAAGGCTTTGAGCGCCACCGCTCGTAAATCAATTCCAGCACCGGTTTGATCCATGGCGGCGTGGTTCTGAAGATACCAAGCTGTAGCCGCTGGCGACAGCAGCTGTGCGTACACCAGCGCAGTCGTCTCAGGGCTCTCGTTAGACCAGAGCTCAATCAACGGTACCTGCGCCACCTCGCCGGCGTTGAGTTGGCAGCATTCGATCACAGCGCCGCGCGTCGCCAAAGCGATACGGTGGCGTTTCCATCGCTGCGCAAGTCGAGCGGCGCGGTCGCTATCCTCTCGGGCGAGTGCAGCTTGATCAAGTATGGGTCGCTCCCAACGCTTACCGCCAATCCGTACCTTGCGTTCACCCCAAAGGTGGTGACCGGGTTCCACATGCGCCACGGTGATCACTGCGGGTTGGCTGTCGCTTTGTCCTTCAACGATCGAGCGCCCCACAAAGTAGAAGTCATCGGTAAACAGGCGTCTGATATCGGCGACATCACCGAGCGGCTGGGTAGGGTATTTGGCATGAAGATTAGGCGGGTGGTGCGGATTGACGAAATGCTTTGCCCAGTCGCCGCTGAGTAACTCGGCGACGGGTTGAGACACTGACTCATCATCAGCGACCGCTTGAAAATTAGCTCGCGCATCGTGGCGGCTGCTCCAGATCAGAGTGCAGGTTCGAACCACCGCATCAGCGAACGCATCGGATCCCAGATGCCTCAGCTGATGAGGCGTCCCACTTTGAGCCAGAAACTGACGCAGCGGACGTCCGCTGTGGCTCGCAAGTTGGGCTTCGGGCAAAACGGCGGCGAACCATCCTGATGGGCTCACGCAGCGCGCACAGGCTTCGACAAAGGCCATGCTCAAGTCTGACCGCCCTCGGGCGCCCAGTAGCCAGCGTTCTCTGTACAGGCTGAATCGAGGACGCTCCTCCTCGGACACGCCGCGCATCGAGGTCCGAAAGGGCGGGTTGGTGAGCACGGCATCGCATCGTGGAAGCTCGATCAGCAAGCCGTCACCGAGTTTGAGTTCAAGCTGTGGTGGTGTTTTTTTATCAGGAAAAGCCAGCGCAAAACTGCCCCAACACCAGGCTAGGGCTGTGGCGTTAAGATCACTGCCGTAGAGCGTAACAGGCTCTGATTGAGCAACCCTCGCCGCGATCAAAAATATCCCCGCACCGCAGCAAGGGTCGAGCACGGAATCCACCGCTCCTGAGCGCTCGAACAACTCCCTGGCTAAGGTCAGGGCGATCGCTCCAGGGGTTAGGTGAGTGCCTCGTTCCCTACGTTCTTCCGAGGCCAGTAGTTGTTCGTGATGTCGACCGATCGCCTCGGCGCGTCGCATCACCTGATCTGGGCTCGTTGGATGCTGACCCTCAAGGCGCACCCCAGGCCACCACGGAGCGAGCGCCCATCCGCGCTCAAGCGCAAGCGCACGCAGTGAGGTGTCGATGTCTTGGTGGGCTCGTTGCAGATCGATCATTCGGTCGTGAGCACCGACAGGAGTTGTTTGAGTTGTTCGTGGTCAACCATCACTTTGGCTTCGTTCCCCTGAATTACACCCATCTCGGTAAAGCGCTTGAGCGCCAAGCCGATCGTGACCTTATCAGCGGCTTCGGGCTCCAAAAGTTCGCCGCGCTCTGCAGCGCTCTTGAGTCGGCCCAAGATGTGACTCGGTAATTTTGAGACCGTCATTTTGGTGGGGAGATCAGCGAGGACCACAAGGCACGAGCGATAGGTGGTGACCACATCCGCAATCAAACGAGACCACGTTCGCGCCAGGCGCGCACCGCTAATATCCACAGCGAGTTGGTAGGTGGTATCGGTAACGCTCAGCGCTCCAGCTTGCTCGAGTTGGCGCTCGGCGCGAGCCCGGTTCGCCGTCAAACCATCCAAGGGGAAGACGAAGTCATGTCGCAAAAGGTTCGAGAGGAACTCAAGCCGCTCATGAGTGGCTTGCTTCGGTGCGACACCTTGAGCGTCAGCTTCACGCTCGACAGACCGAAGCAAAAGGGCGCCACACACAAAGGGGTGTAAGCTCTGATTGCGCATATAGACTAACTTGCCGCGAAGGGCAGGGGGGACGCGCCATTCAGCGGGTGGAAAGCGCTGGATGAGTTCGCTACGGCTGAAGAAGCGTAGGGCATCTCGAATAGCTTGAGGGAGATCGTCTTTTAGCGCGGCGCTTAATCGCACCGAACCAGCCGCCACCGAAGCCAGCCCTTGGCATCGCCGGGTGATCTCGTCGCGCGACAGCGAGCGCTCTTCAGCCGCCAGCAAAACGCCGGCGACCAAACCGGTCGCGCTCACCTCTCCAGCTTCGGATATCCCCCCTAAGACCTTGTAGGTGAGTCGTCGAGTAACCCGTCTGCGCTGGTCATCATCGTTGAGATCCGCGCCTTCAGCTTCCAAGAAGGAGCCGAGTCGAACCGATGAGCCAAAGCGGACGCTCATCTTGCCGAATTCGCCGGCGAGTAAGCGGGGGAGTTTGAGGAGATCCAGACTGCTTTCTTTGCGCTTTTTCCCGCCTCCGCGCTCTCGCAGGTGCGAATCGATCTCGGGGACTTTCTCATAGGTAATATCAACAGGGATGAAGGCGGCATTACTCAGGGCTGTGGGCGCGGCTTGGTAGGCATCGAGGACGGCACCCACCATGCCGAACCGCGGTGGCATACACTTGCCCGTTCGACTGCGTGTGCCCTCGGGGAAAAACTCCAAGCTCACTCCGGCGAGTAACAGATGTCTCAGATAGGCGGCAAAGGTCGCTCGATAAAGGGGATCTTCTCGGAAGCTTCGACGAATATAGAAGGCGCCGCCGCCACGGAACATACTACCGAGCGGAAAGATGTTCATGTTCTCACCAGCCGCAACCAAAGGCGGGATCATACCCGCGCTGACCAGGACATAACTCAGGACAAGATAATCCACATGAGATCGATGCGATGGGCAAAAGATCAAAGGCCCTTTCCGTGCTTCTTCGCGCAAATATTCGAGCTCTTCAGGGAGCATGTCGAGGCCGGCAAACATCGTGTTGAAGATACGGTCGAGCATGGTCGCAAAGCCGCGAACGAGGCGGATCTTTTGGTTGGCGGCCATTTCCAAGACCATCTTGCGTACTTCGCTGCGCGCTTTCGTGTCATCGGGTGCCACTTCAACGGCGATTGCAGCGGCAAGAGCTTTCGGAGTTAAAGCGCCTGAGCTGACATGCAAACGCTGCTCACGAGCGAGTCGATCGCGGATCTCATGCAGCGCAGCCTCGACATCCTCGCGCACTTCGACGCCGTGCCCGATCCCCAAGCGTTCGCCCTTTTGTAAAAGGGGGTTGGTGAAGCTTTCAAACAAGTGCTTACCGAGCCAGTCATGAGTCAGGGTCGTGGGCAGGGCGGTCCCGCCGGTCGCTGCAGCTAATTCGCCTCTCAAACGAGCGCCTTCACCGACCATTCGAACGCGTTTGAGATCCTCGGGTCCGACCAGCTCCCCGATCAACTGGCGAAGTCGTTTGAGTAGTTGAGCATCAAGTCGCTCAAAAACCAGCAGCGTCCGGCCATCAGCCAAAGCTTGGCGCAGTCTTTTCTCGCTGCCTTGATCAATGCGCAGGGTCATCTTGTCTCCTGGGTTGAGCATGGCCTCTGAGGCAAAACTCGAAAAGGACCTTGCGCCTTTCTTGCTCATACGAGGCAAGCTGGGTTACATCTCGTGGTGAGCGACGGACCTGTTGGGGGCGATGTGTCACCAGTGATAAGTGATACAACAGTCTTTGTTGATGAGTTATCAAGCCAGACGACAGGCGTCTCGCTGATCGCCGAGGTGCGTCTAGTCGATGGCAGTGGTTTGGTTGCGCCGCCGATGGAGGTGCGAACAATTCCCTTCATTATGGGGCGCGGGACCGACGCAAGCCTTTGCGTCGCCGATGAGCAGGTGTCTCGGCATCATTGCCAGATCGAGCGAGACGGTGGTAACTACATCATCCGCGATTTAGGCAGCACCAATGGCACCTTTCTTAATGGGGTTCGGGTTCTGATTTGCCGGCTGCACCCTGGTGACCAGCTCCAGATTGGGTCCTCTCAAATTCTCTTCAGCCTAGGGTATCGTTTCGGTGGCTAGTAAGTTTCTATTGCGTTTTTGGGGAACTCGGGGGTCGATTGCGACGCCGGGCGCTGAGACTGCAAGGTTTGGTGGTAACACCACCTGCGTCGAGATGATGGTTGGCGACGAGCGGCTGATTTTCGACGCCGGCACGGGTATTCGTGACCTGGGCAACCATATGGTCAAAGAGCGGCCAGATGGTGGGCATGCCTCGCTGTTCTTTAGCCACACCCATTGGGATCATATTCAGGGCTTCCCCTTCTTTGGACCGGCCTATCACCCTGGTTTCTCGCTTCATATCTATGGAAATGCGGAGAGTCGGGCGAACGTGCGCGATTTGCTCGATGCGCAGATGCAGCAAGCTTATTTCCCGGTTCCATTTGAGGCACTCCAAGGCAGAATTGACTTTCTTGAAATTGAAGAGACCGGACATCGAATAGGTGACGCCGTTGTGCGCACGATGTCAGGTGTTCATCCCGGCGGCGTGACGATCTATCGAGTCGACTACAATGGGGCGTCTGCAGTGTTTTGCACGGACAACGAAATCGATCTGATGCTCTTAGCTGGCGGCGTGGATAAGCCCAGAGAAGGGCACGTGTTTCCAGATGAACTGCTGCGTTTCTTACGGGGCGTCGATGTGATCGTGATTGATTGCCAATACACCGATGAGCTCTACAAGCTCCGTCGCAACTGGGGTCACCCTTGCGTCGGCACCGTGGTCGCGCTCGCCGCTCAAGCACAGATTGGCCGCGTTTTTCTTACCCATCATGACCCGAGTCATGATGACGAGACCATTACTGCAAAAGTCGATGACGCCGCTCTACGCCTGTCGATGTTGAGTCCTCAGGGGCTCGTGCATGGGGCGCGTGAGGGAATGGTGATCGCGGTCGATCAGTAGCTTAGGAATATTCCTGACTATCGCGTGCTTGCTAAAACGTAGAAGCTGTGGATAGTGCAAATGCCGACAGAACCCGCTGTCACGAAAACACGTTTTATCTAATCGTTTTCGCTCGGTCGGAGATGAACATGAACATGATCAGGCGCTGCTCACTACTAGTCCTCGTATGGCTGGTCTCTGCGTGTGGGTATGACAATCGCCAAAGCGGTGTGGACCCGATGTCCGACACCACGCGAATGAGCGACGACCTCTACAATTTCATATTGTGGATCGACGTTGTCATGGCCATTGGGGTCACCGTGGCTCTGTGCTACGCCCTCTGGAAGTTTCGCTACCGCGGCGAATCGGATCGCCCGAAACAGGTGCACGGTCACTTGGTGGCCGAGGTCAGCTGGACCATCGCACCCGTCTTCATCCTGGTGGCGGTGATGGTGCCGACCGTTCAAACGATCTTCGCACAGCAATCTGCTCCTCCCGCTGATGCGCTGCACATCCAGGTGATCGGTAAGCAGTGGTGGTGGGAGTATGAATACAAAGACAGCGGCGTGGTGGTCGGCAACGAGCTGCACGTGCCTGCAGGGCAGCCTGTCTTCTTAGACATGATCTCGACCGACGTGATCCACGCATGGTGGGCGCCCAAGCTCACGGGCAAGCGTGACGTGAACTCGTGGCAACGGACGTATCTTCAGTTCACGGCAGACAAGCCCGGAACCTACTGGGGGCAGTGCGTCGAGTATTGCGGTGATTCCCACTCTTTGATGCGAATTAAGGTGGTCGTTGATACGCCTGAAGATTTCAAGAAGTGGCTTGCACATCAAAAAAGCGACGTCGTCGTCCAGCCTACACCAGAGGTGAAGGGTGCCTTAGCGCAGTGCTTTACGTGCCATTCGATGCGCGGGGTCTCGGATGTGATCATGCGGACCCAGCGTAGCGGTCCGGATCTGACACACATCGCAAGCCGAACAGCCCTATTCTCGGATCTGCGCGACTTCTCCGTTGAGCATTTGAAAGACTGGTTGCGTGACCCTCGCTCGATGAAGCCAGGGGTGCGTATGCCGGGGGCAGCCGTGAAATATCCGTCGATCGCTGAGGACCCTGTCCGAGGGGTGCCGGGGCTGCAGCAGCTGAATCTTACTGACGATCTTTTGGAAAAGGTGGCCGATTATCTGGCCGCCCTCAAATAGGACGGGAACTGCATTATGAGCGCTGAAGCAGGAGCCTGGCATTACGACCCTGATGCACCTCCACCGAAAGGTATTTGGAGTTGGATCACGACGGTTGACCATAAACGAATCGGTATCCTTTATGGGGTGAGCGCCCTTGTGTTCTTCCTCATCGGCGGCCTTGAGGCGCTGTTGATTCGTACACAACTCGCGGTACCCGACGGCACGGTGGTGAGTCTTGAGACCTACAACCAGCTGTTCACCATGCACGGCACCACGATGGTGTTCTTGGTGGTGATGCCCGGAGCAGCCGCCTTCTTTAACTACATGATCCCGCTACAGATCGGGGCACGAGACGTGGCGTTCCCGCGCCTGAACTCGTTCTCGTACTGGTCGTTCCTAGCTGGTGGCCTGATCCTGAACTTTGGCTGGTTGATCGGCAGCGCGCCGGCGATGTCGTGGGTGGGTTATGCGCCCATCACGACCGCTGGTTATACAGACGTCGGTACGGATCTGTGGATCGTCGGTTTGACCTTCCTGGCGGTGGCGTCGACGGCTGCCTCGGTCAACTTTATCGTCACGATTCTGAATTTCAGAGCGCCAGGCATGACGATGATGCGGATGCCGGTGTTTACTTGGATGACCTTGGTCGTTCAGTTCCTGCTGCTGCTCAGCTTCCCGCCGGTCGTGATCGGATTGGTTCTGACCTTATTCGATCGGAACTTCGGGACGGCATTTTATAACGTGGTCGCCGGCGGTGACCCTGAGCTTTACCAGCACTTGTTCTGGCTCTTCGGGCACCCCGAGGTGTACGTCCTGATTCTACCCTCGATGGGTATCGTGTCGGAGATCCTTCCGGTCGCAGCACGTAAGCCTTTGTTCGGGGCTGCCTTTGTGATCTTCTCGGGTGTTTTGATCGGGTTCTTAGGCTTCGGTGTGTGGGCTCACCACATGTTCACTGCGGGCATGGGTGCGGTCGCTGACGCTGCGTTTTCGGTGACCACGATGCTGATCGCGGTGCCTACAGGTGTGAAGATCTTCAACTGGATCGGGACCATCTGGGGTGGGCAGTATAAGTTCAACACGGCTTCGATCTTTGCGGCTGCGTTTATCTTTGAGTTCACCATCGGTGGGGTGACCGGCATCATGCACGCATCGCCGCCGGTCGATCTGCAACAGCACGACACCTACTTCATCGTCGCTCACTTCCACTACGTACTCTTTGGGGGAGCGATCTTCGGTCTCTTTGCCGGTGTCTACTACTGGTATCCGAAGATGAGCGGTAAGATGCTGAGCGAGAAGCTTGGCATGTGGCACTTCTGGACCACGATGATCGGTATGAACCTCACGTTCTTCCCGATGCACTTCTTGGGCCTGCAGGGTATGCCTCGTCGGATCGCCACCTACAAAGGCGGCGCTTACGACTGGGCGAACACCAACCTAGCGGTCACGGTAGGTGCCTTTATCCTCGGTATTTCGACGATTATCTTTGTGTACAACATGATCGTGAGCGCTAAAAACGGCGAGGATGCGAGCATGGATCCGTGGGACGGCTCGACCCTTGAGTGGGCCACTCAGAGTCCGCCTCTGATTCACAACTTTGACCAGATCCCTGAGGTGAACTCTGAAGTTCCGCTTTGGGATGTGAAGTACGGTCAATGGAAACTGCCGGAAGGACGGGAGGAGAACATGCATATGCCTCCACCGAGTTACTGGCCGATTTTATTAGGGATCGGGGCGGTGCTTGCCGTGACGGGAATCATGGCCTTCCCCATGCCATTCATTACAATAGCTGGCGTCTTGTTGGTGATCTTTTCGATCATCGGCTGGGTCGTCGAGCCGGTTTAGGAGAACACCATGTCTGCGCACGGCGATCTTCCTATCGGTCACAGCGGAGAAGGCACGAGCCTTGGCGTCCCTACGCTCAAGCTGGCTTGGTGGACCTTCTTATCCTCGGAATGCATGTTCTTTGGCTCGTTGCTGGCGACCTACTTCTCCCTGAAAAAGAACCGGATCACCGGTGAGCCTACGCCGCAAGACATCTTCGCAATCGACATGACGTCGATCTCGACCTTTGTTTTGCTCGCAAGCTCGTACCTGATGGTCCTTGCGGTCGAAGCCATTGCCAACGGCGACATGCGGAAGACCAAACTCTGGTTAGCGGGCACGGCGTTCTTTGGTCTGATCTTCATCGGATTTCAGGCTTACGAGTTCACCGAGTTCTATGGACTAGGGTTGACCCTTACGTCGGGTACCTTTGGCTCGACGTTCTTCACCCTGACCGGTTTCCATGGCTTTCACGTCTGCATCGGTATTGTCTGGTTGCTGGGGCTGTTCAGCCTCGCAGTCACGGGCTGGTTGGATGAGAAGCGAGCGTTGACCGTCGAGGTAGCCGGTCTTTATTGGCACTTTGTCGATATCGTCTGGATCGTGATCTTCACGATCGTCTACTTGGTGGAGTTTGTGCAATGAGTGACCAAGATCACAGGGATGGACGAGAGGAAGCGGGCTTCGACTTAGCTGACAAGAACAAGGACGGACAGGACGAAGCGGGCTTCGACTTAGCTGACAAGAACAAGGACGGACAGGACGAAGCGGGCTTCGACTTAGCTGACAAGAACAAGGACGGACAGGACGAAGCGGGCTTCGACCTAGCCGGCAAGGGTAAAGATGGACAGGGCGAAGATGGCCTTGAATCGAGTGAGCGTGCGCGTGTCCAGGGCGTCGGAAAAACCTCTTCGTCGGAAAATGAAGAGTCGGGCTACCAAAGGGTAGTCAAAGGCGATGGCGACCACGCAGCGCACGGTTCGTTCAAACTGTACACCGTGCTCATCATCATCTTGGCTGCAGTGACTTTTGTCGAGTGGCAGGCGTTGCCAGGGATGATCTTCTATTCGGAGGCGCTTGA
>JBDQPD010000022.1:0-39207 GCA_040260805.1 Myxococcota bacterium
ACCGCCCATCGTATAATGCGGCGCAGGGTAGATCTGCATGGGCGTCTGGTACGGGTTGTCGCCTGTGATCTTCTCATACATCTGAAACAGGTTACCGTATTTGGTCCGGATCGTGTCTTCACCGTCTCGAGCGATCGCATCACGGAAGTCCAAAAAGACAGCTCTTCCCGTCGCACCAACGCCTTGGCCCTCATCGCAGCTGTACTTTGCGTTACGGCTTGCGACGTCGCGCGGCACCATATTGCCGAAGGTCGGATACTTACGCTCAAGGTAGTAATCACGCTCCGAGTCGGGAATCTCTGCTGCTGGTCTTTTGTCGCCAGCCTTGCTGGGGACCCAGACCCGTCCATCGTTGCGCAAGCTCTCAGACATCAACGTCAGCTTGCTTTGATGATGTCCTGATTGCGGGATGCAGGTCGGATGAATCTGCGTGTAGCACGGGTTCGCCATCAGGGCGCCGCGCTTGTGCGCACGCCAGGTCGCCGAAACGTTCGATTTCATGGCGTTGGTCGAGAGGTAAAAGACGTTGGAATAACCGCCAGTGCACAGCACCACCGTGCTGCCCATCTCAACGGACAACTCGCCGGTCTTTAGATCTCGTAGAATCACGCCTCGAGCGTGCCCATCCACCACCACCAGATCCAACATGTCCTTGTAGGTCAGCATGTTCACGTGACCTAGATCGACCTGACGCATCAGGCTCGAGTAGGCACCGAGCAGCAGTTGTTGACCGGTCTGACCTGCGGCATAAAACGTCCGTGACACGAGCACGCCACCGAAGGTTCGGTTGCTCAGCGTTCCGCCGTATTCACGAGCGAAGGGCACCCCTTGCGATGCCGCTTGGTCGATAATGTTTTCCGACACCTCAGCCAAACGATAAACGTTCGACTCTCGAGCGCGGAAATCGCCGCCTTTGATGGTATCGTAAAAGAGCCGGAACGCGCTGTCGTTGTCGTTTTGATAGTTCTTTGCGGCGTTGATCCCACCCTGCGCAGCGATCGAGTGTGCGCGCCGGGGGCTGTCATGAAACGAGATACAGGGGACCTGATATCCCTGCTCAGCAAGCGTCGCTGCAGCGGAGGCACAGGCCAAGCCCGTGCCGACCACGATCACTTTGTACTTAGGCCGGGTGATCGGTCCGACCAGCTTTAGATTCTTTGCTTTATGATGCTTCCAGCGGTCCTCCAAAGGACCCTCAGGACATTTTCCGTCCAAACGCATTACTGACCTCCCTTGATCAAGTAGATCCACACTGGAATCGAGATAAACCCGAGGGTTAGAATGGCGCTCAAAGCCATCCCCGCTTTCTCGAGTAAGGGAGAGTATTTCGCGTGACCCAAGCCCAGCGATCGAAAGGAGCTTTGGAAGCCATGCCAAAGGTGCCAGCCCACAAAGGCAGAACCCACGGCATAAAGCGCGGCTTTCCAGCCGACGCCCAGCACCACATGGATGTGATCGTACAAGCTCTCGTAGGACCCGCGCACCGCGCGCATGTCTGCGATGTGCACGACGATGAAGATCAAGACGACCACGCCGCTCACGCCCATATAGGTGCTGACGAGCGCCCGTCCTAGGGTGCCGCGCTGTTTCGACGCTTTAACTTTGTACTCTTTGCCGCGCGCTGCCCGATTGAGACGGGTCAGATTAAAGACCAGCGCGATGTGAAGTAAGAAGCAGAGCATGAGCCCCACTTCGATCAGCGGAAATCCGGGGATCTCATGCAATAAGTGGGCATAGTCATTCATCGCCTCTTCGCTACGATAGAGGTTCAGATTGCCCAATAAGTGCATCACCAGAAATCCGACCAACCCTAGCCCAGTCAAGGCGGTGAGCACCTTTTGACCGATGGGATTGGCGAACGTTCGTAGAAGCCAGGACACGGTGGGTTCCTTTCAGCACAGAGTTTCAGCAGAGGCTCTGCGCACCTATGCACTACCCCTTAGATATCGACACTGTCGACTACGGAACGAACGGCTTCAAAGCTGTTGTTGAACATCGCTTGTTCCTCGTCGGTTAATTCCAACTCATAAATCTGCTCGATACCGGCGGCACCAATTTTGACCGGCACCCCAATATAATAACCATCTACCCCATATTGGCCGTCGAGCAAGGCGCAGGCTGGAAGTACTCGCTTCTTGTCGAGCAGGTAGCTCTCAGCCATGGCAATCGCCGAGGCAGCTGGTGCGTAGAATGCAGAGCCATTTCCAAGCAGACCGACGATCTCACCACCACCTTTGCGTGTGCGCTGAACGATCTCTTCGAGACGGGATGGCTCGATCAGTTTACCGACCGGAATACCGCCAACGCTGGTGTAGCGAAGCAAGGGAACCATCGTGTCCCCGTGACCCCCAAGAACCAATGCGGTGATGTCTTCGACCGAGCAGTTGAGTTCACGTGCGAGGAACAGCGTGAAGCGCGCCGAGTCCAGCACGCCAGCCATACCCACCACTTTCGATGCCGGCAGGCCGCTCTTCTTTTGAAGCGCGGTCACCATCACATCCAAAGGATTGGTAATGCAGATGACAAAGGCGTTGGGAGCATAACGATTGATGCCCGCAGCGACCTGACTAATCACCTCAAGGTTTTTCCCCACAAGATCATCCCGGCTCATACCCGGTTTACGAGGGAAACCCGCAGTGATGATGCAGACATCGGCGCCCGCAATGTCGGCATAATCGTCCGTACCCTTGAGGTCGGCGTCATAACCAATCACCGAACCTGCCTGCTCTAAATCGAGAGACTTGCCCTTCGCCGTGCCAGCAAAGATGTCAAAGAGCACGACATCACCGAGCTGCTTTTGTGCAGTAAGCAATGCGAGGGTTCCGCCAATTTGTCCGGCGCCGATCAAAGCGATTTTCTTACGAGCCATGTCCAAGATTCCTTTGAGGAGGTGGTAGGATAATGGCGGCTTACTCGACCCTAGGGGTCGGTGTGTCAAGCAAGGTCGATCGGCGATCTCACGTTCACGCGGCCCGGCAGGTCGGTGGCCATAAATCGGGCGGGATATGCAAAGGGTACTTGGGCTCAATGAAAAGCAGCGCTAGGGTACCCCTATGATGAAGCTTGGCGCAGAAAAATCGATGCGGCTAATCGTTGCCCAACTCAGCACCGCCGAGGGGCTTCGAGCCGTAGTCAGTCGAATCTCTGGGTTGTGCTTTGAGCCGGGCGCTACGCTTGATTCGCTCAAGCTTCAAAACAAGGCGAGGCGGGCCGATGCGGAGACTCTGAGCGCCTACTTCTTGCCCGCGGCAGCCGCCTTCGTGACGTCTATATTAAGCCTGGAACCAGGCGGTATCTTAGCCAAGGTCACCGCTGACTTGCTCGCCGTCGCCATCTTACCAACATTACTCGCCTTGCTGCTGCCTGCCTTGAATCTGTTGTTTGATATCGACGCGACCGAGAACCGGTACCAATGGCGAACCTTTGTGGCTCATGTCCTGATCCCCGCCCTGGTCGGAACCGCAGCAGCTCGCTTTCTTGATCCCTTTTCGGGCTTTGCCAGTGCGCTCGCTGTCGTGGCAGGCTACCTCGGTTCAGCGCGCATCTATCTCATCTGCTGCGATGACTGGGTCGGAGTACCTGAGCGTCGAGAAATACCGGCAACGATTGTCTTTACGGTGACCCTGGTGACCTATGGCTTGTTCTCTGCCCTGCTGTTTAACGCTGGCCTGGTCCCGTGAGTTCTGTCTAAAAGGGCTTGCACCGCCGCTGAGGCTTCCTTATAGCCGCTCCCCGCAAAGAGGAGGTCATCATGGCCAGCAACACGCAAACCACTCGTAAGATCCGTGCTGCCAAGAAGGTCCGTCGTGGCACGCGCCGCAAAGCTGCAGTGCGCAACGCCGGTACCACCAAGAGCTACGAAGAGCTCTTCGGCGAGCCCAAGGCTAAGTAAGTCGACGATCAAGAGGCGCAGCGAATGCGTCCACTGCGGCGAGGCGAGACCTCGCCGCTTCTCGTTTTTCTACGGCAGGTCGAGCACTCGAGCGGGACGATACACCTTGGCTCCATTACCTGTCGGCGAACCATCGCCAATTTGGCCGTATTCATTGTGCCCCCAGCAATACATCTCGTAGTCGCTGTTCAGCGCGCACGAGTGGAAGGCGCCGACGCTGATCGCAACGGCGCGACCGGGAACCCCATGAATCTCTTGAGGTCTCAGCACGGTGCTGACGCCCTCACCCACGCCGATTTGTCCTTGGGAGTTGCTGCCCCAGCAAAACACTCGCCCTCGGTCCGTCACCCCGCAGGTGTGCACCGAGCCTGCGCCGAGACTGCGGAACCCTTCGCCTTGTGCGATCCCTGGCACATTGACTAAGGTCGCGTAATACCGGTCAGTAGTACCGCCGGTTCCGAGTCGACCATGTTGACCATCACCCCAACAGTAGAGCGATTGAGGGTTCGTGCGTGAGGCGCAAGCATGTTCCAACCCCAAGCCCATCTCATTGACACCTGTGAGCGGAACAGAAGACCGTCCGGACGCAATTCGGACCGACGTAGCATAAGCCCCGTAAGAGGCATTGGATGAATTACTTCCTCGCCCGAGCGCACCGTTCAGGTTCCAGCCCCAGCAGTACATGCTACCGCCTGCCGTGTGGCCGCAGGTAAAGTTTCCGCCGCCTCTCAGACTCACCAGCCCGGCGCGGTAGACGTTTGCAGACGCCTTAACCCGCTCCGATGAGCTGTAGGAGAGGGAATAATCTGAACCCGAAGTGAGCCCTCGCCCTGTCCTTCCATAGCTGTGATCACCCATACAATAGGTGTATCCGCCGCGTGCGATGCAAATCGTTTGCCCCGACGACACCGACTGAGCACCGCTCCCACCGACGGCGACCGGCGTCGAGCGATTGGCTCCACTCATCGCTCGACCCCACCAATAGATCGTGTTGCGGGTCGACCGGATCGCAGTCATTCGATCGCTGTAGCCGGCTTGAATCTCCACGATCTGTGAAGGCTGAAAGACATTGAGACGCGTGGGGAAATGACGATGCGTGTTATCGCCTAAGCCGAGCTCACCGTAGTTATTTTGCCCCCAACAATACACCGACTCATCGGCTCCGATTGCACAGGTATTAAACATCCCAGCGGCGATGAGATTTGGCCTCACAAGACAGGTATCAGCGCAGTAGTATTCGCCGTCACATTCCTCATAACCGTTATCTTCGGAGCCTAGGCCCGCTCGGGTGATATCATCGCCGCAGCTCGCATCGGTACAATCATTCGTACACGCGTCTTCCTGAATCAGGTTGCCGTCATCGCACTCTTCGCCGCCCTGACTCTCGTTGACGTGCCCATCGCCGCACTGGTTGAAGACGCAGGTGTTGAGGCAACCATCATCTTGCCGTGCGTTGCCGTCGTCACAATCCTCACCAAGCTGTTCGTGGGTTACGCCGTCACCGCAACGCGCCGACAAACAGTCGTTTGTGCAGCCGTCCGTGCCAATGCCGTTTCCATCATCACACTCCTCAGCGCCTACGCGGACATAGCTATCTCCACATCTTGCGACTTGACACCGGCCGACGCAGCCGTCGCTGTTGTCTAAGTTACCATCGTCACAGGCCTCGTACAGCGGGTGGCGAGGCGAGCGATCGCGTCGCTGAACACCATCACCGCAGCGAGCATTCTGGCAATCATTCAAACATTCATCCTCGTTGTCGATGTCGCCGTCATCGCATTGCTCTCCGTTGAGACGCTGCACGTGACCGTCACCGCAGGATGACAAGCGACAGGTTGTGGTGCAAAGATCAGTCTCGACGTTGTTCGCGTCATCGCAAGCTTCACCTTGACCAGCCTGAACAAAGCCATCACCGCAACGAGCGGCTTGACACCTTGAGGTGCACGCGTCGGTGTTGATCTGGTTGCCGTCATCACATGCTTCAAAGCGCTCCCGAATGACGCCATCGCCGCAACGAGCAAGCTGGCAATTCACGCATGCATCAGTGTCCACCTCATTGCCGTCGTCGCATTGTTCACCGAACCCACGCTGTGCGTGACCATCGCCGCAGCTCGGCACCTGACAAAGGGTCGTGCAGGCGTCGAGATCACTCTCGTTACCATCATCGCACTCTTCGCCGTTCACGCTCTGCAAAGCTCCGTCGCCGCAGCGCGCCACTTCACACAGCTCAGTGCACGCATCGGAGTTGATGCTGTTGGAGTCATCACATTCTTCGACGCCCTCCTGCACAAAACCGTCACCGCAACGCGCAGGCTGACAGGCGATACAAGCGTCGGTTGCGATATCATTGCCGTCATCGCAGCCTTCGCCAGGCTGTACGACGCCGTCGCCACAACGTGTCAGCTGGCAGCTTGACGAGCAGGCGTCTTCATCGCTGACGTTACCGTCGTCACAAGCCTCGCCAAGACCAATCTGCAAAACCCCATCGCCGCACACCGGAACGGTGCACGCATTGGTGCACGTATCATCACCATCCACAATGTTTCCGTCATCGCAGGCTTCAACACCATCGTGCACGACCCCATCACCACATCTCGCTTGCATACAATCGTTGCTGCAGGTGTCAGTGTTCGCATCATTTGCGTCATCACACTCTTCACCAGGGTCGACGTTGCCGTCACCGCATTTATCTGGAACGCAAAGCCCCTTCGCGAGCGCTGAGGCACCCGCGCAACGATACCCCGAATAATCTGCCCCAAACGACTGGCAGTCTTCGGTTTTCACGCACGGAAGCACCACTGACGCTCCGTCCGAGGGAGAGTCACCGCCACCGCAACCCAGCGCCAAACTTAGGAAACACCCTACCAACACGATCCGAAACATAGCCGGCCCCTTACATATTCTATGGACAGTCGCTTGATGCGCCCGAGTTAATCCACTGCCTCAACACTTCAAGCTGCTCAAAACTCAGGTACGGTCCCCCCGTCGGCATGCGCTCGCCTGCACCAGAGACCAACTGATCTTGGGTTCCGTCCAGCTTATTGATCAGATAACTCATCCGATCGTTTTCAGGCACCACATAGTACATACGCGCTGCGGTCTCGACATCGACGATTGAGTCGTACAGGGCTTGCGCACTGCTGTGATCCAATTGGAAACCTCCAGCGCTACCTCCATGACAATAACCGTTGGCACAGCCAGAGAAGATTTGGCTTTCCCAAATCGAGCAAATATTAGGCTGCAAACCGGGTTGAGCGCCCGCATCAACCGCAGCGTCGGGTGTCCCTCCTGCGTCGAAAGGCTGTTCGCCAGCGTCTGCCGGCACACCACCCGCATCAACCAAGGGCAATCCGCTGTCGGCAGGCGCACTGCCTGTATCCGCCGGCTGAATCGCTGCATCCGCCAAGGGCGTACCCGCATCAGCAATCAATCGAGCATGTCCTGCGTCGACATTGCTTGCTGGGGGCGCTCCACAGCCGAAAGCTAGACTCAAACAACACGCGACTAAGGTGAGACCATCACGCATACATAAGCTCCAATCACAAGATTCACATTATGAGACTTAAGCCCCAAACGACAAGCCCGCCCACAAGTACCGCGGAACCAACGAGACCGACGGCCTGCGCTGAGTCCCCATCCTTTTCGTGACGGTCGCGTTCAAAATCCGTGGGCGCTCTCAACTGAGCTTCATAGGCTTCCTGAGCCTGCGAGAAACCATAGGCTGCAGCGACCACACCCGTCAGCGTACTACCAATACCAATCCACTTTAGCGGTCCGTTACGCTTCAGCCCTGGCTCAGCGACCGAGGGATGTTTGCCGCCCATCTCTGCTAGAAGTTCATCAACGACTTTAGGTAAACCACTAAGAAGATCACCCTCGTTGTCAAAGACCCCTTCAGCTCGCGCTTTAGCCTTCGCTTCCTCAACAGCGATCACCTTTAGATTCAGCACAAAGCGTCCGCCGACTAAACCAAGGGTTGGGTTCATCATCAACGGCACGCCGAGTGCGCCGCCGAGTTCAGCCAGGCATTGTTCATTACCGCAACCGAGCACTTGTTTTTGCTGCTCCATATCCAGCATGGCCCGTATGTCTGAACCCCCAACGACCGATTCAAAATAACGGCTTTTATTGAGGCGTGTGAGCAGACTCTCCGTCAGTAGCTTTGCTAGATCAGCAGAAACGCCATTAATCGGCTCTAAATCAAAGACAGCGATGCCTTGCAGTTTCGTCTCAGCGGCTGGCGCTGTAGGCTCTGCAGCAAATATGGGCAGACAAAGAATAAAAGAGAGGAAGCCGGCCACAACGGGTACCCATACCTTAATGATGGTTACCACCCGGCCAGAAATGTTCGTTTCGGTCAACAGGCGTTCTGATCAGCGCCGAACAATCCGCTCATGTTCAAGCAGTCCGTCGGCATCATACATCCGAAAAACCATTTGATCAGGCGATGCTTCCATCAACAAGAACCCTTCAGTTTCTGCCTCCCACGGCACCTCATTATCGCCGTCATCCAAGTCCGTAGTTTTGGCGCCAGCGCCGCTGACCAAGAACTGCGTACCGCAACGCTCACCGAGGTCCTGACGGCTGTGGTCATGTCCTGCGAGATAGACGTCGACACGATCGCAGATCTCTTCTTCCATGAAGCGCTGCACATAGGTGCCTCTGAAGTAGGTCCAGTTCGGCGTCAAACGCTGGAGAATCTCGGGAATCCGCTCGTAGTCTCCAGCGTTTCCATGAGGACCGTTCGAGATGTAAGGATGGTGACCAAAGCCGATGGACCAGCGATCCTGAGGAGCCTCATCAATCCATTGGCGCACCTCACGAGCCTGATCGTCGGCGCGGTCAAAGAACATCGCTGTGGTGTTGAGCCCCAAAAGAAATACGGGGTCGAGATCCTGTTGATAATAGCGGCTAGGCATCACCCATTGAGGATTCTGCCGCCCGTAGGCGATCTGATGATCCGCTTTGAAAATGTCGAGATCTAACCCCAAGCCATCGCCGCCGAGGTCATGATTGCCCAACACCGCGTAGAACGGAAAGTTGAGGTCATGCGACGCCTGCTGACCATCTGCTGCCGAGCACTCGTGCGCGACGCCGCCATAAGGCAGCTCGAAGTGTCGTCGCCAAAGCGGGTCATCGATACCGTCCACGCCGCTGTCGTAATGGTTGTCGCCAAGCAGCATCCCAAAATCGCAGCCACCGAGCTCGGCGCAGACTCGCTCGATCGACTCGGCGACACGGTGCTGATTTCGATTACCCTCACCGACATCACCGATCGCGATGAAGCGCTTAAAGCGAGGTGGTGGTGCCGGTGGGCCAGCATCAACCTCCGTCTCTGGCCCGGTGTCCGGTACCGAGCCCGAGTCGCTGGGCAGCTGAACGTCTGCGCTTCCCCCGTCAAATACTGAGGCGGTGTCGGTGAGATTCGACCGCCCTGCGTCAGCCGGGACTACGCTCGATGCATCTCGCCTCGGCACCTGCGAGAGCGGTGGGTCCGAACAGGCTACTCCAAGCACAAGAACGCAGACGAATACGACACGCATCATAAATCTCCAACAGCCTGTCATGACGCTTTTGCACTCGTTATGCACCCGAAATAAAGGGGACCGATCCGCTTTATCATTGCACGCGCCTCGGCTCGGTGGTGAAAGGCTGAGCCTGGCCCCGTAGGGGCCGCACTCAAGGAGACCCCATGCCCCGGACCTGGATCGAATGGCATCGTGATGATGTTGACCGCCTACAGTTCACCGACGAGGCATCGAAACCTCAATGGTTGAGAGCTCGAAACTTTGAGGTCACTCACATCATCCTTGATGTGCGCATCGATGACCAAAAGCACACGATCGAGGGATCCTCGACGCTCTCATTGCGGGCTATTCCTGGCGGCACCCGAGAGGTCGAACTCGACGCTGCGAACATGGACATCCGAGGTGTCTATGATCGTCATGACCAACCTCTCGAGTACAGCTACGACGAGCGCAAGCTCAACGTCACGCTCAAGCGCTCATTGCGAGCGAACAGCAAAGCGACGGTGAGGATTGACTACTTCACCAAGCCACAAAAGGGCTTGTACTTCATCGAGCCCGATGAGGCGTACCCAGACAAACCTCGAGTGATCTGGAGTCAGGGCGAGTCCGAGGACAACCACCACTGGTTCCCGGGCCTGGATCACCCAACCAACAAGCTCACCAGCGAGGTCCGCTTGACGGTTCGCGATCACCTCATGGGTTTAGCCAACGGCGAGCGGTTGAGCAGCCACAGTGAAGCCGGTTGGACGACCACGCATTGGATGCATGACATCCCCCACTCAAATTATTTGATCACCGTCGTCGTCGGTCAGTTCGATGTCATCGAAGACGACAGCGCACACGTCCCGCTGCGCTATCTAGCGCCACCAGGACAGGGCGAGCGGCTCCAACGAACCTTCGGTAAAACTCCTGCCATGCTGGAGTTCCTGGGCGAGCTCACCGGCTGCCCGTACCCTTATGCCCGCTACGACCAAGTGGTCGTCCAGGATTATACTTGGGGTGCGATGGAAGACACGACGATGAGCGTCTTTCATGAAGACATCCCACCGCCCGCTCACCTTGAGGATGAGTGCGACCCTGAGAGCATCGTGTGTCATGAATTGGTGCACCAGTGGTTTGGCGACTTAATCACGCCGAAATCCTGGGGTCATCTCTGGCTCAACGAGGGCTTCGCCTCCTACTTTGACCCGATGTATTTTGAGCACACTCGAGGGCGAGACTGGTTCGAGCATCGCCTAGACGAGGACTGCGGCTGGTATTTTGCTGAGTCAGCGGGCGACTATCGGCGATCGATCGTGACCCACAGCTACGGTGACCCTGAAGAGTTGTTCGACGGACACAGCTACCCCAAATCCATGATGGTCGTGCACATGCTGCGCCGCTATCTTGGGGAGCGCTTGTTCCGCAAGGGTGTGGCGAACTACGTCAAACGCTTCTTCGGCAAAGCAGCGGAAACCCACGAGCTCAAAATTGCCTTTGAAGACGCCACGGGCGTTCCGCTCGACGGCTTTGTCGAGCAGTGGCTGTATGACCGCGGTCATCCCGAGCTCAAGTGCAGCTTTAGTCACGACAAGCGCCTCGGCGTCGGAACGCTCAAGGTCGAGCAGACCCAAGACAAGAAGAGCAACCGAGAAGCCTTTAGCTTTGATCTTCAAGTCGATATTTTACTCAAAGGTGGGAAGACGCAGCGTGTTCAGATTCCGATCTCTGAGCGCTCGAGCAGCTACGCCTTTGCGTGCAAGCAAGCTCCGAGCGCTGTAGTCATTGATCCGGACTATGACCTTTTGTGCACGATTAAATGGACCGGTAAGAGCGCCAAAGCGTGGCTGCATCAGCTGGCTCATGCTGAAGGGTTCCTGGCGCGTAAACGCGCCATTGGAGAGCTCGCCAAACACCTGCACAAACCATCGGTTGAGCGTGCGCTCTTAGCGTTAGTCTCTAGCCAAGATGAGTTCTTTGCGCTTCGAGGTGAAGCCGCCAAGGTCCTAGCAAAATTAGGCGATGACGGGCGCGAGGATCTACTCACCGCCGTCAAGAGCCTGCATCCACGCTCGCTCCGTATGGCGCTCCCGGCGCTTGGCCCTCAAGCGAACGACGAAACGCTCAAGTATTTACGGCAAACGATCGCCAAGAGCGACAGTGAATACGTCGTCTCGGCAGCCTTGCGCGGGCTCGCGGGCAGTCGGAAAGAGTCGGTGCGCCCAGATCTTGAGGAGGCGCTCAAGCGCAACAGCTACCGTGACCTGATTCGCTCGACGGCTGCCTCAAGCCTCGCGCGTTTTCCCGATGAGGAGAGCCTCGCTGCGCTTGAGCCCTTGCTCGGACGCGGCACGCCCAAAAATGGTCGCAGCGCAGCGTTGCATGCGTACGGGCAGGTCGCGGGTTTACTTGACCAGCGCATTCGCCAGCACGCCTCGGCTCTTTTGGTCCCCTACCTTGCCGATCCCGAGATGCGCGTCCGCATGAGAGTGTTGGGTGCGCTCGAAGCGCTCGGCGAGTCGAGCACGATCGGCGCTGTTCACGCGCTCGCTGAAGGGGATCTGTTTGGTTCGGTCAAGCGAGCAGCTCGAGACGCAGCCAAAAAGATTGGCAGCCGATCAGCCCGTCGCTCGAGCGATGGCGAGCTGGGTAAAGCCATGGAAAAACTGCGCAAAGATCAGACGGTGGCGAAGCGTAAAATCGCCGCACTTGAGGATCGCATTAACGCTTCGGAGGCGTCATGAACATACTAAGAGCGCTCGGCATCATCGCTTTAGTCGGCTGTCAAAACAGCGCAGGCAACAGCGCCAGCTCGGAGCCCCAAGCCAGTCCCGCAACGGCAGCGACAGCCAAACCCAATACCAAGCAGGTCACGACCCCCACCGGGCTCAAGTATGAGATCCTACGCAAGGGGCTCAGTGAGAAGCCAGTGCGTGGTCAACGCGTCTCGGTCCACTACACCGGACGATTTGAAGATGGACGAGTCTTTGATTCGTCCGTGCTCAAGAAGCGCCCGCCTTTCGTGGTTCCAGTGGGTATGGGTAAAGTGATCAAAGGCTGGGATGAGGCCCTGCTCGATATGGGCCTAGGCGAAAAACGCAAGCTGACGATTCCGCCCCACCTTGCCTACGGCGCAGCCGGTTATCCGGGTGTGATCCCGCCTAATGCCACCCTGATCTTCGAGGTCGAGTTAGTGGGCCTACTTGAGGCGCCCGCCGGCACCGCAATCCCAGCAAAAGCGCCGAACCCAACGACTGAGCCCTCCCAGGAACCCAATCGTTGAAATCGAGCCTAGCGCCTACCCTAATGCTCGCCATGCCCGAACTCGACGGCAGCTGGTTCGGGCGCACCGTCATCTTGCTCTTACGGCACGATGAGACCGGGAGCTTTGGATTGGTCGTCAATCGCCCGTTTCGGAGCATTGATTGCGAGCAGGTCCTTGGGCTGCTTGATATCTCAGAGCCTCTGGTCGCCCCAGGGTTGCTGCATGGCGGTCCGGTGACCCCAGAACAGGCGCTAGTCCTCCACCGATCACCGCATCTAGGTGACGATAGCGACGAGATCCTCAAGGGATTGTACGTCGCCTCACACCGAGACAGCTTGGACACGCTTTGCCGCGAGAGCGAGGACACCTTCTGGATCGTCATGGGCTACTCCGGGTGGTCTCCAGGTCAACTCGAAGAAGAGATCGAGATGGGCAGCTGGTTTGTAGTACCGAGTGGCGATGAGGGCGAGCGTGTGCTGAGCGGTGAACGCGAGCTGCTCTGGAACGAACTCGCTGCGGGCATCGGCCTAGACGCTGATCTTCTGCCTCGCTCAGGTTTGAGCGATTTGGTTCAGTGATGACTGAGCGACGTGAGATCAGCCTCGTGACGGCTGGCGGCTCTGAGAAGCTGCCCATTATTCTCTTGCGAAGTTGGCGACAGTGGCACGTAGGGCAAGCGGGTCTTAGCGAAATTCCGACGGCTGGAAACACCGGCGACTGGCTCGATCCAAGGCACACGGAAGAGCTGTGGCTAGCGGACGGCTTGGCGCGCCCAAAGGCTGAAGTGGGGCTTCAGTTTATGGTTAAAGCCGGCGAACTCCGCTGCATCATGCCTTCGCTTTCGACCGCCCTGAATATCGACAACATGGTCTACCGTAACCGGGGGCTACGAACGCTACCTTTGGCTCACACTTGGGCCAACTTCGCTGGTCTCCAACTCGCCCAGCTCAAGGTCCATTCATTCCTTCGGCATGAGTCGGAAACGCAGTGGCAGACCTGGGCACCGCCAGTTAATTTAGACCTAGCTTTGAGCGCCATTATACCGGTCATCGCTGAAGGACCTGAACCGCTGAGGCTTGGCTTTCACCTGATCTCAATTCCCTTGCTGACACCGGATCAGCCGATCGAACCTGAGCACGAGTATGGTCTTGTGCTTGCTGCAGGCGACCAGGTCGCCGAGGTCCTAGACCAAGCCGATTCGCCTTGCGGCTGTCTCAAGGTGTCGTCTCGACGCACGGCGCCTTTGTCCGAGAGCTTTCGAAGTCCCGCCGTCTATCAACCCCTGATTCAGTCGGAACAACGCAATGAGTAACGAAAAGCCCAGACATCTTAGGCACGATACCGGGGTCACGATCACTCGGCGTTCGCTCATGGTTGCCGGTTTCTTTCTCGGTTTGCTGACCTACTCAAGCTTTGGGGCAGCGCGTGACCTCTTCGCAGGCCATGATCCAGCCTCTGCTCAAAATCTTCCTCCTCTTTCGCCCGAGGCGATCGCGGTCTTGGCTGAAGCGGCGAAGCTGAACTTCTCCATCGCGCTGGCTGGGTTCTTGTTCTATTCAGGGCTTCTCGTTGCGTCGTGGTGGCGCGCTGCAGAGGTCGCCATACTCGGGGTCGCTGTCTGGGCTGTCGGTCGCGGAACGATGTACATCATTCAACCCCATCACGGGTCGAGCTTTTGGCTCTTCTTGATGCTCGATGTGCTCATTCTGGGCGCCCTTTGGCGTGGCTGGCAAGCCGTCCGGCCGGCTAAACCCAAGCCGAAGCCCAAGGTTGAGGCTCCTAAAGCTTAGGGTGCAGGGTCGGCATACTCGCCGCGGACGCACACCACGCCGCTGAGACTTCTGCCCATATTCGCCACGTCCGAGCTCGGCGACTGACAACTCGACCCGCCGCGGAACAGGTCACCCCAGCCCCCGCGGGCGCTCCCGTCCCACCAGCGGCTGATCAATAAATCGCCGTAAGCTTCTCGGCTGCAGCCGCCGCGACGCTTTTGCCCGGTGCGAATATAAGCTGCATCCGGAGCACCTTCGCGCTCATCATACCAACTCCAGAAGGCTAGATTCTCAGCCACTGACGGTTCGCGAAGTGGCTCGACCAAAGCGTGAGTCGCCGGGGTCGCATTGAGCCCACACAAGGCGTCACTTTCAGCGTAGGTCTCGAGCGCTGAATCGTTCATGCATAGCCAGAGGTTCGGTGTGATCTCAAAACGCCATTCAGCGCCACCGGAGCAAGCACTTCGAGCGGTGCATTCGTTGCTGCATTCGTCGTCGTTCAGGACGTTGGCGTCGTCGCAATCCTCCCCCGGATCAATTCGCCCGTTTCCGCAGCGCTCCGCGTGGCAGTCTTCAGCGCAACCATCGCCGCCCAGTCGATTGCCATCATCACAGTCTTCGAAGCCCTCCCCGCCGGGAACCAAATCGTTGCGGACAATATGATCGCCACAGCGCGCAGGCACGCAAGCAGCAGTGCAGGCATCATCATCCGCTAGATTACCGTCGTCGCAATGCTCAAACCCGGCCTCCCCAGGTGCGATGTCCACGCGCACCACGCCGTCGCCGCAGCTGGCGACGCTGCAGCGGTTCGTGCACGCATCATCGTCGTCGGTGTTGCCATCATCGCACTGCTCTCCGCTCGCTAACTGAACCGCTCCATCGCCGCAGGTTGGCGAGGTACAGCGCGACGTACAGCCGTCATCTTCATCATCGTTCCCGTCATCGCAAACCTCACCATCGCTGACGATTCCGTCGCCGCAAAAGGCTCCAGTACAGTCGCTGCGACACTGGTCGGTGTCGTCGTCATTGGCGTCATCACAGGCCTCATAGCCGTCCTCGCCAGGTCGAAGATCAGCGCGCCGAATGCCGTCACCGCAGCGAGCCAGCTGGCAGCTGCTTAGGCAGCCATCTTGATCCACCGTGTTGCCATCATCACAGGCTTCAAAGCCTGGCGATCCGACCAAGATATCAAAGCGCACGAGGCCATCACCGCACACCGCAGGGCGGCAGGTGTTGGTGCAGCTATCATCCTCGAGGGCGTTACCGTCGTCACAGCCCTCATAGTCGGGGTCGTCCGGGGCAAGGTCAGAGCGCTGAACAGCGTCACCGCAGCGGGCGACTCGGCACGAGTCGGTGCAGCCATCGGCCGCTTCGAGATTTCCGTCGTCGCACTGCTCGCCGGTTTCAAGCTCGCCGTTGCCGCAGGTTGCAGCCACTTCGCGCACGACGACGGTATCTTCGCCGCAGCTCATCAACAACAAAGCAAGGCAGGCGCGTCTCATTGGCAGGCTCCTCGTCCGGCACAATCTAGGAAGGCTCCATGAACGCCCGGGCTTGCGTCTCCGCCGCCTTGACCCTCCGCGTGTCGAGCCCCGCCCGAGCCACCAGCGCCAGGCGCGCCACCTTCAAAACTGTTTTGAGCCTGCAAGAACTGGCCACCAAGCCTTAAAATGGCGAGCGAATGTCCACCCGCTCCGCCGCCGCCGCCGCCGCTGTGACCGCCCGTGCCACCGGCGCCGCCATCACCGCCCCGACGGGACCCACCGGCGCCATTACCTGCGGCGCCGCCAACGCCGCCAGGCTGACCAGCGCCAGCGTGCCCGCCAGCGCCTCCAGCGCCGCCCTGACCGCGTACAAAAACCGAGTTGTAGACTTGGATGCTGCTCTCAATCGCCAACACGCCAAGGCTTCCGCCTGCGCCGTAGCCGCCGCCGCCCGGCGCCGCGGCGCGACAACCGCCCGCCCCACCGCCGCCCCCGCCAGCCCCATGGGAGTCGGTGCCAACATCGCACCCGCCGCTGCCGCCGCCGCCACCGCCGCCGGTTCCATGCTGACCTAAACCACCCGAGAGGCCGTCATGCGCGTACCAAAAATCGCCGATAAAGCGTCCACCGCTTTGAGCCCCGGCGCCACCACCACCATGCACGGTAGAGCCTGCGCCTCCGTCGCCAGCTTGTCCGCAGCGACCGCCTCCACCTCCGCCGCCGCCAGCGCCATTACGCCGGTCTGCAGCAGAGGCACCGGCTGAGCCCGGTCGTGCGTTGTAATTCAAACTCCAAAAGTCGCAGTCGCTGTCCATGGCGCCGCCATTTCCGCCGTTACCGCCGCGTGTTCCGCCACCGCAGCCGCCACTTGCCCCGGCACCGCCCGACCCTCTCGACGAGCTGTCACAGGTGGTGTTGTAGCGCCGTGCACGCCCGCCAGCAGCTCCGGGAGGAGCTGCGCCTTGTTGACCGCTGCCGACACCGAGCGAGCCAGACTGTCCTGAGGCACCATGTCCCGCCTCAAATCGAACGCGACGAAACACCAAATTCGAGCTCATAGCATGCACCGTTTGGCTGCTTGCGCCTCTTCCATTAGGCATGCCCACTGCGTTCGGACTGCGCAGCGTGACATCAGCGATTTGAGCAGACACAAACCGAGCTGAGAGCGTGACCACCTGCTGCTCGGCATTAATCACCGAGCCCACTAGCTCGACGCGACCCGCCTCCTGCGCGCTGCGCCTCCACTGACCATCATAGCCCCCATAAACCGAGACGCCGTTGACCAAGGTGACAGCGCCCTCGTAGCGACCGCCCATCAAATACGCTTCTCGCTTACCCGCATCACCAGCGACCTGCAGCGCATGACTGAGCGTCAAACAAGGACTCGTCGGATCGCAAAATGGATTGTCCATTCCGTAATCAGCGACGAAGACCGCTTGCGCAATCTCGCCATCAATTCCGTCGCAGTTGCTGTCTAAGAAATCGGGATCTGGGACATCGGGACCCGGCGCAAAGTCTGTGCATTGGTATTCGCAGCCATCGCTGTCATCACCGTTGATGTTGTACCAGCCTTCGTCGCACTGTTCGAGCCGGCAATGGCCTGTCCCACACGTTGCGCTCGCCTGAGCGAGCTCGCAAACCTGCCCACAGCCACCGCAGTTTTCCATCGTCTTTAGATCCGTCTCGCAACCAAAGACGGCCTCGTCGCAGCTGCCATAGCCGTCGTTGCACGAGACCATGTGACACAGACCGTCGATGCAGGCGCCCGCAGCGTTAACGGGGTCGCACGCGCTGTTGCACGCGCCGCAATGAGACAGGCTGACCTGGAGATCAAAGTCTTCGTCTACTCGTCCGTCGCAGTCGTTGTCGATCCGATCGCACAGCTCGGTCGGCTCTTCAGAGACAACGCAAGCATACTCACAGCCGTCTTCTCGGTCGCTGTTGAGGTCGTGAAACCCAGGATCACAGGCACCCATCGAGCAGCCCTCTTCGCTGCATAACCCTTCGGCATTTTCGTACGCACAAGCGTGCCCACAACTCAAACAATGCGCCGGGTCAAGTCGCTCAGTCTCACATCCAGAGAGCTCCTCGGAACAATCTAAAAAACCCTGCTCGCACAACTGAGTACGGCATACTCCCTCAACGCAAACCGGGACTCCGTTTGGCGCCTCGCAGACGATACCACAGCCGCCGCAATTCAAGAGGTCAGTCTCCAAGCGAAAGCCTTCGTCAATACGGCCGTCGCAGTCGTTGTCTTCGAGATCACAAACTTCGGGTCCCGGAGCATTGGGCGAACAGGCGTATTCGCAGCCATCCTCAACCTCTTCGTTCAAGTCAAAGAAGCCATCGTGGCACGCGATCAGTGAGCAGAGTCCTTCGTAACAAGCTTCCTCGGCGTTCGGTAAGCTGCACTCGCCGCAAGCTTCTGGCGAGGGTGCCTCCGCATCACCGCAGGCACCAATCCCGGCGATCAACAGTAAGACGATCATCAAGCGCATGGGTAAGCTCCGCTTCGAGACCAAGTTTGCCACAGCAACCGCCCTGGGTCGAGTTGGCCGAGCGATTCGCCCAGCAAGCACTCGAGCCCTAGCCCTCGTTGTCCACCCACACTAGACGATCAACTTGAGAAAGCATTCTGTGCTTCTAGAATTTGGCGGGCGCTTTCCTGACGTCGCCCAGCCAGTTCCTTGAGGTAGTCGGCTAAGGGGTGATGAGCCGCCAAGAGGCTCTCCATCGAGCGAACGTTCATACGCAGGATCGAGGCGCGACCATTGGTGACGTAGCGAAAGGGCTGCTCGAGCCCGAGGAGGTCATGGTCGTATCCAAAGAGCGCGCCGGGACCCAAAATTGCGAGCTGACGCAGCTCGCCAGCCGGTCCTCGGTGCTCGACGCGAACACGCCCGCCTAAAACGCCTAAGATACCGCCTTCTTCGTCCTCTTTGTCGCCTATCAAAACAGCGCCTGCGGGCACCTCTCGCACACGAAAGAGCATTGCGACACCGCGTCGGTGATCCTCGGGGATGTGCTGCATGAACGGCGCGTGCGCCACGAGGTTGCGCAGGTGACGCAAACGATAATTCTTCAGCAAGGTCTTATGAACCATGGGGTACTGACCCCAAACGGTCTCAAGATGAGAGCGGGTCATACTGTAAGCCGCCACGTTACCCAAAGCGACCGCCGAGGCTGACCGAGGCGAATCATCAAAGATACTCATCTCGCCGAGCACTGAGCCGCGCCCAACACGAGCCAACATTTGAACCTGGTTCCCGACCTGGCGTCTGACCTCGACGCGCCCGCTACGCAGCATCCAAAGCTTGGGGTCCGATTCGCCTTGGCGAAACATATAATCGCCCGCTTCAAAGCGATGATCATCAAGGGTGTCGAGAATTTCTCGCTGAGCACGTTCGGGCAGCGCGCTAAACAGCGGCAGCGTGATGGACCGGCTGTGCTCTTCGTCTGACTCGTCCGCCTCTTCGGTTTCCATCGCGCTGGCGAGCAAGTCGCCCAAATCCCGCTCAGGCTGAACCGCCTCAAACTCGGAGGTCCGGCGTGCACGGACAAAGCCCAGTCTTGGGGGCAACGTCAAGTTAGGGTCAGTGGTCTCTTCGCCAATCTCTGACAAACGAGCAGCCCCATCCTTGGGGTCGTCCAAAATATCAAATGGAGCGGGCTCAAAGCCAGGAATAGGGCCGGCGGTCGGGCTCGCCGATTGGCGACGAGCATAGAGCCCCTGAAGAGCACGTAATGCGGTTTGGTCGCCCGGATTAAACTCGATCAAGGTCTTCACGATCTGAATCGACCGGTTCAAGAAGCCTTCCATCGCATAACCCGAGGCGCATCGCTGCAGCTCAAGCTCAGCCTCACGGTCATAGCCAAGGTCTTTGAGCAAAAGGCCCAAACGCTGACGGCTTCGAAGATCATTAACCTCAGTGGTGCAGAGCTGACGAAGCAAGTCAGCCTGTTCTTGGCGCTCACCCTTTTGATCTGCCTCACGGATACGACGACGAAGTTCGCCTATATCCATTGCCGACGGCCGATCTTGGTCGATCATAAAGTCCCCTTAATTTGAACCTCGGCAACCAGGCCGCAGCCTTTGGTATCCTTCCTTTACTAAGGTAAGTATACGCAGGCGACAACACGGCAGAGGAAAACGTGCTCCTTCATGCGGAAAAGATTGGCTTTAGGTTCGCCGAAACTCCGCTCTTAGATGGGCTGAGCCTGCGTTTGCTGGCGGGTGAACATCTGGCGCTTGTTGGGCCGAATGGCTGCGGTAAGAGCACGTTGATCAAGATTTTAACGCAGAGCCTCGAGGCGGACTCGGGTCAAGTCAGCTTTGGTAAAGACGTCGAAATCCTCGCTTTAGATCAGGTGGCTTCGCCAACCCAAGACCAGTCCGTGCGCGACTACCTGGCAGGCGGACTGGTTCATTGGCAGCAGCTCAAGGCGACCTATGAAGGTGCGCTTGAGCAGCTCCAAGACGAGCCCGAGAACGAAGAGGCCTTGCGAACCTTTGGCGAAGCGGAGAGCGATTTCGGTCTACACGGTGGCTACGCTTATCCAGCGCGCATCGATTCGGCGCTCAACGCGCTAGGCTTAGCGCAACTCGCAGACCATCAGGCAGCCCGTCTAAGCGGCGGTCAACGGCATCGCTGCCGCCTCGCTCGATTGCTGCTGACGCCCGCTGATCTTTGGATCCTTGATGAACCGACCAACCACCTCGACGATGAGGGCATCAATTGGTTGGTGCAGCTCTTGTCGAACTGCCGACACGCCTGGTTAGTCATCAGTCATGATCGACACCTGCTCGAGCATTGCCCAGATTCGATCGGCGAGCTCGACCATGGTCGCATCGAGCGTTACCCCGGGGCGTACTCCGCTTATCTACTCGAACGCGCCCAGCGCCGAGAGACGATGCAAAATGAGCTGGCCGCTTACCAAGAAGAAGCTCGGCGCCTCAAAGACTTCGTCGCGAAATACAAAGCCGGTCAAAAGAGTAAGCAAGCGAGCGCTCGCGCCAAAGCGCTCGAGCGACTTGAGCGGCCGCCTGAGCCCCCTACTCAGCGAGGTTCGTTGCCCATCACCTTTGGTCACGTGCCGCGCAGCGCTGACGAGGTCTTGGTGATCAAGGGCTTGAGCGCAGGCTATGAGCAGCCCTTAGTCAAACCCTTTGAAGCCTTGATACGCCGGGGCGAGCGTATTGTGATTAAGGGAAGCAACGGCTGCGGCAAGACCACCTTGTTGCGCACCTTACTCGGTGAG
The DNA here is from genome assembly GCA_040260805.1 of Myxococcota bacterium. Classification (GTDB taxonomy): domain Bacteria; phylum Myxococcota; class UBA4151; order UBA4151; family UBA4151; genus CACGMS01. The sequence continues at coordinate 21,180 of JBDQPD010000022.1, forward strand.
CTTGAGCCCTTGTCGGGCGACGTACGCTTTGGCGTCAAAGTCCGCCCAGCGATGCTCGGTCAGCAGCTTGAGGCGGTTCTGGGCGATCAGACCGCAGGCACCTGGCTTGAAGCCCAGGTTCCAGTTCAACGTATCCAACAGGCGCGCAATCTAGCCGGCGGCCTGGGCTTAAACCGGCTCGCTCTCCAGCGCTCATGCAACCAACTCAGCGGCGGCGAACGTACTCGCCTCGCCTTGGCGAGCCTCTTGCTTCGTGATCTCAACCTGCTGGTCCTCGATGAACCCACCAATCATTTGGATCTCCGAGCGCGAGAAGGCCTCGAGGACGCGCTGAGTCGCTATCCGGGCACACTGTTCGTGGTCAGCCACGATCGAGCGTTCTGCCAACGAATCGCCACCCGCTGGTGGCGAATCGACGAGGGGAGCCTTTTAGAGGTCGACGATGCACCCGCTGAGCAGGGAACCGCGTCAAAACCCGCTGCGAAGCCAAAAGGCGCAATCCTCAAAGAGCAGCAAAAGAAGCGCCGACGGCTGGAGTCGCAAACGCAAAAGAAGGAGCGACTAGTCGATGAGCTTGGGGCCTCGATCAAAGCAATCGACGAGCAACTGATCGATCCCGAACTGCAGAGCGATTGGAACCAGTTAGAAGCCATCGAGCAGGAACGAGAGGGACTGCTCGAACAGCAGATGCAGGCCGAGCAAGACTGGCTTGAACTCTGCGATGAGCTCGAAGCGTTCGATGAGGCCTTGCCTAAGGCTTGATCAGACTTCAATCTTGACCTCAAGCTCCGGGAGGCTCTCACCCTTTGGCCATCGAGGTTAGCTTTGGTCGGTTTCAGTTGCTGCGGCGAATCGCCCAAGGCGGCATGGCTGAGGTGTATCTTGCGCAACAAACCGGACCAGCAGGCTTCTCCAAACAACTGGTGATCAAGAAGATCCATCCCCACTTGGCGCACAATGAAGAATTCGTGGGGATGTTCTTGGACGAAGCGCGTGTCGCCGCGCTGCTCAGCCATCCAAATATTGGTCAGATCTACGAGCTCGGCGAAGAGCACGGGCAGTATTACATCGCGATGGAACATATTGATGGCTGCAACTTGCGCCAGCTCAATAAAAGATTGCGCCGTAAAGGGATCCTCATGCCGCCGGAGTTGGCAGCACGAGTCGCAGCTGACGTCTGTAATGCGCTCGATTACGCCCATCGATTCAGGGATTCAGATCAGAAGCTTTTGCGTCTCGTGCATCGAGACATCAGCCCCCAAAATGTCATGATGTCGCGTGATGGCGCCATCAAACTGATCGACTTTGGAATCGCCAAGGCGACGACCAACCAGCAGCTCACACAAGGCAACGTGTTGAAGGGTAAGTTCAGCTATATGAGCCCGGAGCAGGCTTCGGGGAAGAGGCTGGATCGACGTAGCGACATCTTCTCGGTGGGCGTGGTGTTGTACGAGATGCTTCTGGGTGAAAAGCCGTTTCGAATTCCTGGGCAAGTGGGAAAGGCTCGCAGCGACAACACTGAGCTGCTCAGGCTGGTGACGCGCTGTGAATACCGATTGCCGAGCCCAGGCGAGGTTCCGGACACCTTGGTCGCCTTCCTCAAGCGCACCCTGACGGCTCATCGGGGTGACCGTTACCAAACGGCTAGAGAGGCACGCGACGCTCTTGAATCGGCGCTGCTTGAGATGCCTGGTGACGGGTCGCACCGTCGCTTAGCTCGCTTTGTGTCCGAGATTATGAACGAGGAGGACATCCCGACCAACTCAGGCTCTTTACCGAGCCTAGAGCCCAGCCTTCTGGCTGCGCCTCCCCTCGATGATCTCGAGCTCGAAGATGATGCCACCGCTGCGATTGATTTGGCGACCGTCGCCATCGCGAAAGGTAATGAGGCTGATGAAACGCGTGAGCAGACGGCGGCTGTGGACCCCGATCAGATCCTTCACGGACGGTTGGTGGAAGAGCCCTCGCTGACGAACGACGCGCCGACACGGATTCGTATCTCGACCCATGACAGTCATGGTCATGAAGGCGGCGGGACGGCGGCTACGACGATGAGCCGGCAGGGAACGACCCTACGGTTGATCGTGATGGCGAGCCTGTTCGGTGCTGGCGCCGGTCTTATTCTGGCGTTTTTAGCTTAGCGGCTGCGAGCTTCAAGCGATCATGCAGCGTCAGCGGCGGCCCTTCAGGCAGCAGGTCATGACTGCCATCCGGCATTAAAATCACATAGGCAGGCAGACCGCTTCGTCCAAACTTGGCGAGGAAGTCCCACTCGCCTTCATCGCTCGTCAGATCGACTTTCATCGTCATGGTGTGGGTCTCGACAAAGACCTTGCGAGTGGCTTTGGTGTTGAGGTGCGTCTTCTCAAAGGTTTTACAGCTGGCGCACCAGTCGGCGGTGAAATCTAAAAATATCGCCTGCCCCGAAGCCAAAGTTTTCGTTACCAAAGCAGGGTCGTAATCGACCCAAACCAACTCATCGAGCGTGGTGGCTTTGACCTTGCCGTCACTCGCTACTTGGGCGGCTTTCGCTTTGACCGGCTTTTCAAAGGCGATGAACACAAAGCCAGCCGCTAGGGTCAGCGCCAGCGCCGAGCCATGGCCGATCCAGCGCGTTCGGGGCGTCTGATGCAAAGCGCCCCAACGTCCGACGATCCACAACGCCAGCGAGAAGAAGAGTAAGAACCATAAAAAGTCGTTCGCGCTGCCCGGGGTGACTTGCTTTTGCAAAACCCCAAACAACCAAACGGCGGCGCCGAGGAGCGTAAACCCGACCAGGACCTTAAAGCTCTCCATCCAGGCGCCAGGACGCGGCAACAGCTTACCGACTAAGGGCACAAAACCGATCAATAGAACCGGGAAGGCGAGCCCTAAACCGACGCTCCAAAAGAGCAAAAGCGTCTCCCACCAGGCGGCGTCACTTGCCAGCGCTGCAGCCGCTGCACTTCCAAGGAAAGGTGCCGAGCAAGGCGTCGCAACCAAGGTGATCAGAGCGCCATCAATGACCGAGCCCATCCAGCCCGATTGCTGCGCGCCACCACCAGCCGAGAGGGTGATCTCAAACAAGCCCGCGCAATTCAGACCAAAGCCGACCAGCAAAATGATCAGCCCGCTGACAAAGATCGGGTTCTGCATGTGCATGCCCCAACCGATCGACTGACCGCCGGAGCGCAGGGCAATGACCGCTGCAGCAAAGACACTAAAGCAGAGCAAACACCCGACCAAGAACCCGAGCGAATCGGCTCGGCGACTGGCGACCGACTCATCGGCTTGCTCGATCCAAGAGCTGACCTTGAAGATCAGCACAGGAAAGACACAGGGCATAATGTTGAGGATCAACCCGCCAAGGAATCCAAAACTAAGCGCGAGCAAAAATTCCATGGCTACCGCCCCTTAAAGTTCGGCGCACGCTTTTCAGCAAATGCGGCTAGGGCTTCGAGTCGGTCTTCCGTCGGAATTATCACCTGATAAGCGGTTTGTTCGATACGCAGGCCCTCTTCTAATCCGGCATCAAAGCCCGCCTCGATCGCTGTCTTTGCGCTTCTGAGCGCAAGCGGGCCGCAGCGCAGAATCCCTTGGATCAAGCGCTCGGTCTGCGCCTCTAGGTCATCACCCACGGAGTTGACTAAGCCAATACGCTCGGCCTCTTCGGCGCTCAATCGGGCGGCGGTAAAAATCAGCTCTTTAGCTTTCGCTAGCCCGACCAGTCGCGGCAAGCGCTGCGTACCGCCAGCCCCAGGAATGATCGCCAGCGCTGTTTCGGTCAAACCGATCTGATAGCCGCTCGCCATGACGCGTAAATCGCACGCCAGCGCCAGCTCACAGCCGCCTCCGAACGCGTGACCATTAAGGGCACAGATGGTCGGCATCGGTAACCGCCCAAGCTCTGCGGTCAGCTTACCGATTCGACTGACAAAGGTCCGGGTCTTGGCTTCCGTGTAGGTCTTGCGCTCCTTAAGGTCAGCGCCCGCACAGAAGGCTCGATCTCCGGTCGCGGTGAGGACTAAGACCCGCAGGTCGGCGTCCTCTGCGCACTGCGCCACCTGACTGCGCAAATCCTGAAGGAGGTCCCAACCAATCGCGTTGCGCGCTGCGGGACGATTAATCGTCATCACCCCGACACCGCGCGCGTCCTTTGTATAACTCAGTTCCGTACTCATTATGTTTCCTTCGCCGCGCGGATCGCCTGCCAAACCCGAGAGACCGGTGGCTTACCCAAATGGTCTGCCATCCAAGCGCTGACTTCAACCAGCCCCTCAAGATCAATACCGGTCACTAAGCCCATCTCCTGGCAAAGGTAAACAAGGTCTTCGGTCGCTAGATTCCCAGATGCCCCTGGAGCGTAGGGACAACCGCCCAAACCACCAGCGCTTGAATCAAAGCTCCTTACCCCTCGCTCTAATCCAGCGACCACATTAGCGAGCGCCGTGCCGCGCGTATCATGGAGATGAAGCGCAAGCTGCGTGGCGTCGATCCCTTCGGCGGCAAAACCATCCATGAGCGCATGAATCTGGCGTGGGGTCCCGACGCCGATCGTATCGCCCAGGCTCAACTCATAGCAGCCCATCGCCAACAGCTTTGCGCCGAGTCGAACGACCCGAGACACCGCCACCGAGCCCTCATAGGGGCATCCAGCTACAACGCTCAGATAACCTCGCACCCGCAGACCAAGTGCTGCCGACTGCTCGAGGATAGGATCAAAGCGATGCAAACTTTCTTGCGTGCTGCAGTTGGTGTTCCTTTGGTTGTGCGACTCGCTCGCGCTCATGAACACAGCCACTTCGCCTACCGACGAGCCGCAAGCGTCTGCAAAGCCCCTGGCATTGGGCGTGAGCACCGACAAACGCAAATCAGGTTGCGGACCAAGCTCGCTTAGAACCTCTGCGGTTCCAGCCATCGAAGGGATCCACTTGGGATTGACGAAGCTACCCGCCTCCATTCGAGACAACCCAACTGCCGCCAAGCGCCGAATAAACTCAGCGCGCACCGCAGGGGGCAAAACCGTCGCCTCATTTTGCAGCCCATCGCGCGGAGCGACCTCGACGATCGAGACCTCCTCGCCCGAACTCGGCAGCATCATGGGGCTCACTTCCAGCTGTCGGTATTAGCGATCTTGAGTGCTTCAAGGAACTTGTCTTGGAACCCATTCCAGCGGCGGCGATAGTCGCTGTTGGTGCAACGAACGCTCATCGTCACTCGAACCGTTCCTCGAACGAGAACCCAGAGCTGCTCGCAGCAATGCTTACCTTTGGGCAGCACCACATCAAGCGTCGCGCCGGCTTCCGTCAGGCCCATACTGTCGAGCATATCGCTCTCTAGGACCACGACATCGCGAACATTTTCAGGGTCACGATAATCTAGGCTAATGCCCTCGAGGTAATCTTTGAGCTCGCCTGCGCTTTGGTAGGTCCCGGCAGCGATCGTGTCCATGCGGGTGCGCACAGAGATCGTTCCGACGTTCACTTGGCCTTCCCAGACAACACCGGCGGCGTCTTTGGGTGGCTTGAGCTTACGAAAGCTTCCCTTCGAGACCGCAAACTGAAGACCTGAATTATAATCTCGGAACAGTTTGCCGCGAGGGTCTCGACTGCGTCTGAGCGTAAAACGCGGTCCCTTCCTCTTTGTCTTCGGCGCGTCGGCTGCCTTAGCGGCGGGCTTCTTCGCCGCATGCGGCGAGTCCACCTTGACGCTAGCTTTCTCACCAGCGTGAGCAGAAATAGAAAGAGATAACCCCAGCACCACACTGAGCACTCGCATATTCATCCCCTATCCAAGGAAACTAAAGACTACGGCCAACCGCCGCCACCACCCGCCCGGGGGGGCGTCTCGGTAAACATTTGAGCGGCGCCATCATCGACGTCGCCACTATCCCATTCGATGTTTGCGACCTGCCACCAGGCTTGGCTCGCTAAGAGTTCGGCGGTTTCTTCGAAGACCAACCGTTCCCAGACGTAGATTCGGACTGTCGCTAATGTTGAGCTCACGCCGCCAGGGCCACCCGGACGAGCGCTGAAATAGTGAACGCCCACCATAAACACCTGGTCAGACTCGGGCTGGTCGATGTTGATGTTCTCGGGGCCAAAGCCGTTCACGTCATCGACATCAAGCACTGGGTCGTCCTCGGGGCCACCGGGACCCCAGTTGAGTCGAGGCTCGCCGTTCAGGTTCGGTTTGCAGTTTGCGTAGTAGCAGTCATCCGTTCCTGTATAGGAGGCGCGGTCACCGCCACGAAGCAGATGCAGATCGACATCCGATGACGGATGGTCCCAAGTCAGTTCGATGTGAATCGAGTCGCCTGGGATGTTCTGGAAATCGACCGTCGCCCAGTCCGACCAGACACCATATTGATCTTGGACTCGAAGCGCGGCTCGATAAGAACCGATGATGTCGACGCCGCGGATAAAGTTATCGATGTTGTTCAAGAAACCGAGCTCAGTCGTTTCGTCATCGCCGGTCACAAAGTCGAGGTTCGAATCGGTCGGGCGGTATGCGCCGACATCAATGTCTTCGCTGAAACTCCACTCGTAGGCGCTGATCTCTGCGCCGTTCGCTCCGTAGGAGTCTTCACCAGTCAGCAGCACGGTATCCGAAGGAGCGACCTGTGCGATGCCTTCGTTGCGATTCGGCGGGCCGCCGCTCACACTCAGCACACGCGGCACAGCGGTGGGCATATTGTGCCCAATGCCCACTAAGCCCATGGAAATCTCTTCGCCGCCAGGCACATTCGTCGTGAAGCTGATGCGACCGGTATAGCGACGCAGAGCGGATGGCTGAAACGCCAGCTGGAACGTGGTCGACGTACCCGGGCTGATCGCTAGCGGTTGTTCGCGGCTAAACGCCGGCTCATCGATGAAGCGAAAGATGGGACGCCCTTCAGGCGCCTCGGCTTCACCGCTGCAGAAGGTCTGCGCGGGGTCTTCGGCATCGAGCGCGCAGAACTGACCCAAGGGACAAACAGTCTCTTCGTTGCACGCAGTTCGGTCCGCCCAAACCCCGGCATCGCCCGTCTCTTCTGCTGCGTATGGGCCATCGACACAGGCTCCATTTTCGCCGCCACACCACTGCTGACCCTCACAGGTCTGACAGTCGCTTCTGGGCGCATCTCGAAAACCAAGTTCGGAGCCAAAGAGCAAGAGATCGCGCTCACCAATATTGGTGATCTCAACACGGCAGTTCGCCTGACTGTTCACGCCGGTAAAGCCAAACTGGCAGGGGCCGCCGTCCCGAGCGTTCGACGCCACGCGAGCGACGATTTTCGCTTCGGGCAAGCCCATGTCCGCGCCTTGACCCACGATCGCGATACGAGTCAGCTCGCAGTTGATCGCAGCGCCGGCGTCGAGACAGGTCTGCTCATCGACCTCTTCCTCGCCGTTGTCGGCGTTGGTGAACACTTCAATGTAGCCGAGGTTCTGGCCTGCTTCCATCTCGATGGTTGGGGTCCAGAACACCTTAAATGCGACGAACTCTTTGCCCGCTAGCACCGGGCGACCGCTGCTCGCCCAATCCAGCCCAAGCTCCGGAAGTTGTGGCGAATCCTCGGCGAGCCTGACGTTGTAGATCGTCAGCGGCACGTCGGCTCGGTTCGCGAGCGCAATCGAGCGGTAGTTGAAGATCGAAACGCCAGCTTGGCCAAAATCTAACGCGCACTCTTTTGCATCGTCAACAGCGCAAAGGGGCGTCTCAATCTCGGCATCCGTATGCTGAACTTGCAGCATCGGCGCGACTTTGATGATGATCGGCTCATCGCAATTGCAGCCCGGTTGCAGCGTGCTTCCGAGCACCACCGCGAGCATAGCTAGCCAACGCTTCATAATCTGTCTCCAGTTCGCCCATAGGGCGTAGCACGATCCAGCCGCGCCGTAATCAGAATTCACTACCCGCTTTATCAGTCTTCGCTGCCGGGGCAGCAAGCACGGGCTTTAGCCTCGCCCCCGAGAGAAGTCCTTGAACGGTGTCGAGACGTTCGATGGCGCGCGTCACCTCGGGTCCAGCGTGGCGATGATAGCGCCGATAAAGGTCACGTGCACGCAGCACTGCGTCCAAAGCATCTGCCTCCGCGCGCCGGCCTCGAACCAGACCCACTTTACCCAAGAGCTCCTTGTGTCGGCCCTCCAGCACCACCGCAGAGGTTGGGAACAATTCCAAGCGCGCGCCAAGATGTTCGACGCGATCCTCATCGGCACGCGTCAGCGCCGGTCCGATCAGCTCGACGATCAAGCCGATCAAGCCTTCATCTAAATCCTCGCGCTCTGTGTAGCGATGCGTACGGTACTGCATCCCAGGCTCTAACTTTAGGGGTGCATAGCGACGCAGAAGCATGGAACTCTCGGGCGCCATCGCTCGAGTCGTCCCTGGCAGCCAACCGCCGCGGCGAACCTCAACAAACTGACCACGCTGAACCAGATGATAATCACGCAGGTTGAGGGCACCGACTAGAATCATCACCAAGATCAGGAGCGCCCCAATGACGACCCAGGGCAGCATATTTGAGCGGCCAGCTTGTGGCAGCATCGTTCCAGCGGCGCCGGTGGGCGGGTAGGTCCCGGGTGGTAGGGTCGTCCAACCGCCGGTCTCATTTGGACTGGGTCCATCAGCAGCAGGTTGCGCAGCGGGCGTTTCTTGCGAAAAGTCCTCAGGTTCAAGGTGCCCTGCGTGGCTTGCCCAGCCCTCGGCCGCGCCGCCCGCTTGCAGATCAGGCTTTGCCTGAGACCCTTCCGGTCCTGATTTGGGTTCGCCGGTCATCGGTCGACCCCCCTGTTCTTCGCTGTTTCAATACCTGCCTAGACTGCTCGGTGGCAATCCGCTCCAGGCTAATCGGTCGATTTAACGCCGACGTAGGGCAAATTACGGCTCAAGCCGGCTTCATCAAGACCATAGCCGACCACAAAGAGATCCTCGATGGTAAACCCCACCCAATCAGCAGCCTCATGGTTCTCACGGCGGCTCGGCTTATCGAGTAGACTGACAAACTTGAGTGACGCCGGCTCACGCCCGGTCAGAATCGTTCGCAGCTTCGCCAGCGTGTGACCGGTATCGACGATGTCCTCAACGACCAACACGTGCCGCCCCGCGATCTCTTGACGCAGATCCGTCTTGAGTTTGACTTCGCCACTGCTGACCGTGCTGTCACCGTACGAGGACGCCGACATGAAATCGACCTCAAGCGGGCGCTGCATACCTCGAGCTAGATCGGCCATAAAGATGAACGAGCCACGTAAAATACCTACCATCACGATGGGCTCTTCAACACCGCTGTAATGCTCGGTTAACTCACCGGCTAAGGCCTGGGTCCGCTCCGCTAGCTCGGAAGCGCTGATCAAAACACGCATGGGGTCACTCACACAAAACTGTTGTTTAAGACTTCGCCGACGCCGCCGGCGCCCGGAACGATATATTGGGTAGCCGTCAGTCCACGCTCGCCCTCTGAGCTGCCAGGCTTAGAAGCCAGAGCTTCGTCGGTGCTCAAGCCTCGGTCCAGACGCAAGGCGACGATGTGAACGTCGTCATGTGCTGACAACAACCGCTCGATACACTCCGGCGTGCAGGTTAAGAACAGAGCCACAAAACGACGGGCAGTACCCTCGACGGACTCTTTATAATAGCGGATCGCATGGTCGATGCTGCCGCCCGTCGCGCCCATGGGGTCTGGCAGTAAAACGGTGGCATCTTGGACATCGCCACCGATCTTCTCTCCGCTCACCGAAACACCGATGACCTCTCCCGATGCGTTGGTCTGTCGAGCCATGGCAAAATGATCTTGGCGCAAGCCGTCGACACCGAGCAGCGCCGCCCCCATACGAAAGCAGACCTCAGAAGGTACAATCCCTGCACGAGCAATGGCGACGCTCACCAGACGCTGCGCCGAAAAGCAATCACCGCGGTACACCCCAGCCTCAGTCAGAGCGCTCATGCGCGTCTCGAGCGCTTGAGTCTCCCTGCTCAGGTGAAGGCTAAAGGCTTCGGCACAAAGGTACTGATATCCCAGCCTAACGTAATCACCCAGAGCCGGCTGGACACACTCCTGAGAACCGATTCGAGCCATCAGCGACAACGCAAAGGGATTGTGCAAAAATGTGACCCGATCACCGTAGCCATGATCGAGTCGGTGCTGTCCATCCAGCAACTGATAGGCGCTGTCTTCACGCTTCATGAGGGCTCTCCTTCCGACGCAATCCACTGTTGAGCGGTGCGCGTGTCTTGCGGATCGAAGTGACGACGACAACGCGCTTCATAGGCTTCAGCAGCGCCGACTTGAAATAGATCGTGTCCCTTGATCACGCGCTGCGAACGATTGGCAGGATTACCGCATACGGTGCAAATGGCCATCACTTTTGTGACCGACTCACTGACCGCCATCAGGCGATCCATTGGCGAGAAGGGTTGCCCTTTCCAGTCCTGGTCCAACCCAGCCACCACGACACGCTTACCCTGGTCCGCAAGCCGCTCGCACAAGGCGACGAGGCCTTCGCCGAGGAACTGACCCTCATCAATTCCAATGACCTCTGCGTCATCTTCAAGCGCCTGCTCGAGTTCACTAAGATCGCCGATCGGCTGAGCCATCAACGTTTGACCCGCATGACTTGCGAGCTGGACCGCATCGTAGCGATCATCGATCGCTGGCTTGAAGGCTTGAACTCTGCGCTGAGCGATCTGAGCGAGTTTGAGTCGTCGAATCAACTCAGAGGTTTTACCCGAGAACATTGAGCCCACCACGACTTCAATCCACCCAGCGTCACGAATACCTTGAAACACGATGCGCTCGCCTCCCCATGATGGGTTAGAGGGCCGCAACCGCTTGGGCAAGAGGCCACGAGGATTGTCCGCGCCGCTGAGCAAACTCATAACAGACAGGTGGTGGTCTTGTGGCGCGTTTTTGGGTAGCGAAAGAGGCTCGCTGAGGAACTATGGTTTCGGACTCTCGCCCACCCACACCTATTTCACGCATCGGTACCATGACCGAGCTCGGCCCAGGTATGGAAGTCTTTGGAGATTATTATCTCCTAGGCCGGGTTGGTCTGGGTGGAATGGCTGAGATTTTTCGGGCGCGACGCTTTCAAGAGCCCGTCGAAGGTAGCGAGCTTGGACCCTTCGGACGTGCGAGTCGTCGACGCATCTATGATGCACCGATCGTGGTGCTGAAGAGGCTGCTGGTTGAGCAAGCGAAGAACCCATTCTTCCTCGACAACTTTATCATGGAAACCGATATCGCTCGGCTCTTCGATCATCCCAACGTCGTCAAGACGCTGCAAAGTGGAGACGTGGAGGGCGTCTTTTATCTGGTGATGGAATACGTGAGCGGTGTTAATCTCAATGTGCTGCTCGGCAAACTCGCCAGTCAGCGCCAGCGGATGGATTTACAAACCGCTTTGTTTATCGTGCACAGCGCCGCAGCAGCGCTTGATTATACGCACAACTTTCGAATGCCCAGCGGCCGACGCAGTCATTTTGTTCACCGAGATCTCAGCCCCCACAACATCTTCTTAGGGTTTGGCGGCAAAGCTAAGCTTGGCGACTTCGGTGTGATTCACATGGATGCGCTTGAAGGCTCCGCCGAAGGCGCGGTCGTGACGGGTAAGCTCGGGTATTTGAGCCCCGAGCAAGTCTCTGCTCAAGAACTCGACGAGCGGAGTGATCTCTTTAGTCTGGGTATTATCCTCTACGAATGTCTGACCGGCAGACGATTATTCTATGCTCGCAGGGGCGAGAAAGAGACCGAGGTGATGAAACGAATCCGAGAAGCGAGCGTCCCATCGGTTCGAGAAACTGCCCCCGATATTCCCGCTGCGCTTGAAGACCTGGTCATGTTTTGTCTCAAAGCTCGGACCAGCGAGCGCATCGAATCTGCGGAGGCTATGATGAACGAGCTATCCGGCTTTATGACCCTCGATCCATTGTCTGCTGCTGAAGCGCTCGCCGCGCGCCTGATTGATTTGTTTCCTCAACAACACGCCGACTTTCTGAGAGACCTTGAGCATGGCCTTATCCGTCCATGAACTGACCGCGCTGCAGAGCCAGCTCATGGCTTGGCGCCAAGAAGGGCTAACGATCGGGTTTGTCCCGACCATGGGCGGACTTCATGATGGGCATTGCTCGTTGATGCGTCAGGCGACGCAACGTTGTGATCGGTTGGTGGTCTCGATCTTTGTCAACCCAGCGCAATTTGCGGAAGGCGAAGATCTTGAATCGTACCCGCGAGACGCCGAGAGTGACCTCGCGCTGGCGACGTCAGCGGGCGCCGACCTGGTCTGGTTTCCCAAGCTCAAAGATATCTATCCCGATGGCTGGTGTTCGACCATCGTACCGAGTGGCGTCGGCTTAGAACTTGAGACCGATCACCGACCTCATTTCTTTACCGGGGTTGCCACCGTCGTTGCGCGCCTGTTCGCATTGATACGTCCTCAGATCGCAGTCTTTGGCGAGAAGGATTATCAACAACTGTTGGTCGTGCGCCAGCTCAACAAAGACCTCTGTTTTGGGGTCGAAGTGCTTGCGGGCAGGCTCGTTCGCGACCGCGACGGCTTAGCCTTGAGCAGTCGCAATGTGTACCTAAGCCCGGAGGCTCGGGCCGATGGGCAAGCGGTCCCGCGCGCCCTAGCTGCCGTGTGCGCAGCGTATGCTCAAGGTGAGCGCTCGGTAGCCCCGCTCGAAGCTGCGGGTGTGGCGGAGCTTCGAGCCATTGGCCTTGAGGTGGAGTACTGTCGCATCGTCTCGGCGCACGATCTGAGCGCACCGCCGGACTCGCTCAGTGGAGATGCTGACGACTGGAGGCTGGTCACCGCTGCCCGGTGCCATGGCATCCGGCTCATCGACAACTGCGCATTGGATGATCCACCATGGCGCTAAAACCCGTACGCGTTGACTCACCCGCCTATGCCCGCCTGGGTGATGTTGCGCTTAGAGATCGCGAGAAACGAGTCACGCGAGCTCAGACGCTAGCGTACGCACGCCTGGTCATTCTCGGCGTCGGCATGGGCTTGCTGGCGGTACCCGACTGGGCGCTGACCATCGGCTTAGTCACCGAACAGATCCTGACCTGGTATCTGATCGTCATCGCCTACACCGCGTTCCACGTCATGCTGCTGCGTCATCCCAAGCTCGGTTTGATGATCACTGCGCTGACGACCGTAGCCGACCTGATTGCGATCAGCTGGTTGATCCACGCAAGCGGAGGTCTCGACAGTCCTCTCGTCGGACTGCTGCTGATTCATACCACCGTGATCGCGCTCGTCTTTCCCAACAGCTTTGTGATGGCGGCGCCGATCCTAACGGTTGGCGGAATTGCGGCGGCGAGCTGGATCGATAGCGGCGAGTGGATCAAGCTGAGTTACCAAGTGGGCTGGTATGCAGGCCTCAATCTGATGGTGGTCGCGACCGTCGTGCACATCGCGCGCAGGGACAGTGAACAAACACGCGAGATTCTTGCGCTTGAGAAACATCTCAAAGCGAGCGCTGTGGTGGACGAGCGCAATCGTTTAGCCCGAGAGATGCATGACGGAATTGGGGCAGCCCTGAGCGGGTTGATTATTCAAGCTGAGTACCTCAAATCGATGCTCGATGATCCCGAAACCAAGCAAGAGGCTGAAGAGCTCTACGAGTTAGCCCAGACCGCGATCGAAGAGCTTCGCCGAAGTCTCAAGATGATGCGCGCCGATTTCGAACTCGTCCCCGCCTTGCTTGAACACTGCAATGGTGCGGCTAGTCGGTATCGAATTACCGTTGACCCCGAGCTGATGCAGCCGCCTGAGGGCATCCCTAGTGATCAGCAACTTGCGATTTTTCGAGTGCTGCAAGAATGCATCGCAAACGCCGTGAAGCATGGGCAGGCAAAGCGCATCTCGGTGCAGCTCAGCTTTCGCAAAAACAAGCTCATTTTAGAGGTCGAGGACAACGGCAAAGGCTTTGACCCCACCCTCGAGAAACAGGGTCACTATGGACTGATCAATATGAGAGAACGAGCGATCCGCTGGGGCGGAGGGTTTACGCTGGAGTCCGCCCCGGGAGCGGGTTGCCGTGTGATCTTCTCGGTACCATTTACGCCCCCCGAGATTGGGGTGCCCGGCGAACTGTTCGAAGCCAGCCAGATCCGTCTCGCGCGGCTCGACGACTGAGCTTAGCGTCCACCCATCCGCTCAAGTTTGCCCGCAACGACCGACTCGATCTTCTTCGCAAAGAGCTTGAGCGCAAAGGGCAACTTACCTTCAACGACAATGGTCTGCCCTTGGACATAAGCTGTCGCTTTGACGCCGCGCCCCGCCCCTTCGAGTCGCGTCTCGCTGATCCAGCGGTGATCGCCAATGAAGTCGCCGTATTGCCCTAAGAGATAGTCGGCGTTGTCTTTAAACAACGCTTTAACTTCTTCTGCCGTTTTGTCGGCGTAGGTGTGACTGACCTTCATGATGCTCCCTTAAGGACGTTGCGACTGATCACAACTCGCTGAATCTCACTGGTGCCCTCGTAGATTCGAGTCACCCGGGCGTCTCGATACAAGCGCTCGATCGCATAGTCTTGGACGTAGCCATAGCCACCGTGGATCTGCAGCGCAGAATCCACAGCACGACAACACGCCTCCGAGGCATACACCTTACACATGCTGGCTTCCTGGGTCATCGGCTTGCCCTGGTCGCGCAGGCTGGCAGCCTTGAGCATCAACAAGCGAGTGGCTTCGAGATCCGTTCCAATATCGGCGACCATAAACTGCAACGCCTGATGGCGGTTTAGGGGTTTCCCGAACGCCTTTCGCTCTTCCATATAACGAGCCGCTTCACGCAGCGCAGCGCGACCAATCCCAAGCGCTTGTGAGCCGATCCCGATGCGACCGCCATCCAGAGCGTTCATCGCAATCTGAAAGCCAATCCCCTCATCGCCGACCCGATAGCGAGCCGGCACACGAACATTCTCAAGCGTCAGCGGTACCGTATTTGAGCCCTTCAGGCCCATCTTTTTTTCCTCGGGCCCGATGATCAGTCCAGGCGCATCACCGGGCACAGCAAAGGCGGAGATACCGCGGCTCCCCTCGCCGGTTCGAGCCATCACCAACACCCACGACGCAAAGGCGCCGTTGGTGATCCATTGCTTGGACCCGTTGAGGATGTAGTCCTCGCCATCGCGATCAGCGCGCGTCTTTAGAGCCGCTGCATCGCTGCCGCAGTGAGGCTCACTCAGCGCAAAGGCTCCGACCTTGCCGTCACGACCGTCGCACAGCGAAGGCAGGACCTCTGCCCGCAGCTCCTGGCTGGCGTAGGTAGCGATCGCCGATGCGGTCAGGTTGTTGACCGCCATCGTGACCGCTGTCGAAGCGCAAGCCTGAGCGATCTCCGCAAGGGCTAGCGCGTAATTGACGTAACCCATCTCACTGCCGCCATCGGACTCGGGCACCAACATACCCAAGAACCCTTGCTCTGCGAGCGGACCGATTAGGTCGCTCGGAAAGCTGCTGGTCTGGTCACGATGTTCGGCGCCAGGCGCCACAGTCTGCGCCGCAAACTGGCGCGCCATGTCGACCAACATCTGCTGTTCATCGGAGAGCTCGAAGTTCATCGAAGTGCCTCCTCAAGGACGGCGCGTGCGATGACGATCCGCTGCACCTCGCTCGTCCCCTCATAAATCTCAGTGATTTTTGCGTCGCGGAAATGCCGCTCGACCGGGTATTCGGTCACGTAACCATTTCCACCGAACACTTGGATCGCCTGCGTAGTCACCCACATCGCCGTCTCCGCCGCTGCGAGCTTCGCCATGGCGCTCGCCTTACCGTAGTCGGCCTTAGCGTCTTTAAGCTGAGCAGCCTGGTGCGTCAGCAAACGAGCGACCTCGATGCGCGTCGCCATGTCGGCGAGCTTGAAGGCGATCGCTTGATGCTCAGCGATGGGTTTGCCAAAGGTTTTGCGCTCAAGGCTGTAATCACGAGCGGCTCGAAAGGCTGCCTCTGCGATGCCAAGCGCTTGAGCTGCGATGCCGATACGGCCGCCATCAAGGGTCCCCATGGCGACCTTAAAGCCCTCGCCGATCTCACCCAGCAAATTGGCTGCTGGGATTCGACAGTTCTCGAAGAACAATTGAGCGGTCGAAGAGGCTCGAATACCCAGCTTATCTTCCTTTTTGCCCAGACTCAGACCCGGCGTCCCAGTCGCCACCAGAAAGGCTGAGACCGCTCGGTGGCCGGCGCTGCGGTCCGTCGTCGCAAAGACGATAAATGCGTCCGCTTCGTAGGCGTTGGTGATCCAAGCCTTGGTGCCGTTGAGCACATACTCATCGCCCTCAAGCTCGGCGGTCGTGCGCATGGCGGCAGCGTCCGAACCATTACCAGGCTCAGTCAGCGCGAAGGCGCCCAACTTCTCGCCGCTGGCGTAGGGCGCTAACCACTCGGCGCGCTGCTCTGGGCGTGCGAAGCGATGGACCGGATCACAATAAAGTGAGTTGTTCACGCTCATGATCACGCCGCATGAGGCGCAGCCACGGCTGATCTCTTCCATGGTGATCGCATAGGTCAGGTTGTCTGCGCCGGTGCCCCCTTCGGAGTCCGGAATGGCGACCCCCATCAACCCCATCTCAGCCATCGTTGCGATCGCATCGGTTGGGTAGATATGCCCCTGATCCCATTCGCCCGCTTTGGGCGCGAGCATATCATCAGCTAGGGAGGCGCAGGTGTCTTTGAACATCTGCTGCTCTTCGTTGAGCGTGAAATCCATCGTTTAATCTCCGGTGAACTCAGCGGAACGACGCTCGACAAATGCCGTCATTCCCTCTCGACCATCGGCTGTGCCGAACTGAATTCCAAAGGCCTGTTGCTCGAACGCGTTGCCGCGCTCGGCGGGTACGTCGGCGCCTGCACGGATCACGCGCTTCGCGTTGCTCACCGCCAAGGGGCCCTTCGTTGCGATCAGCGCTGCTTGCTCTTGAGTTTTCGCTAAAACCTCGCCGGGCTCAAACATGGCGTTAGCGAGCCCCAAGCGCAGCGCTTCGTCGCCCTTGATCAAGGCAGCCGTAGCGCACAGCTCGATCGCCTTCGCCTGCCCGACTCGGCGCACCAAACGAATCGTCCCGCCAAAGCCGGGGATCAGACCTAAGTTGACCTCAGGTTGTCCAAACTTCGATTTGGGCGAGGCGTTGATCCAGTCAGCAGCCATCGCCAGCTCACAGCCGCCGCCTAGGCAAAATCCATCCACCGCAGCGATCCACACCAAGCGGCTCTGCTCCATCATGGCGAAGACCCGGTGCCCATGCGCCGAAAAGGCTCTGGCTTGTTCGGGACCAAAGGACTGCATCGCTTTGATGTCCGCACCCGCGACGAAGGCTTTGTCGCCTGCGCCGGTGAGCACCGCAGCGCGAACCTCGTGGTTCGACTCGACCTCGTTAAAGGCGAGCTCGAGGGCATTGAGCACGTCGGTGTTGATGGCGTTGAGCGCCTCGGGCCGATTGACGGTGACCGTGGCGACGGCGCCTTCAATAGAGGTCAGAACTACGCTCATAACTCAGCCTTCCGAGTAATCGTACACGCCGCGACCGCTCTTGCGACCGAACCAGCCTGCGTCCACATACTGAACCAGCAAAGGACACGGTCGGTACTTGGTATCACCTAGACCGTCGTGCAGCACGCGCATGATCGCTAAACAGGTATCCAAACCAATAAAATCAGCGAGCGTCAGCGGGCCCATCGGTTGGTTGGTGCCGTACTTCATCCCCGAGTCGATATCCTCGGCGCTGCCGATGCCTTCGTAGAGCGCATAGAACGCCTCGTTGATCATCGGCATGAGGATACGGTTGACGATGAATCCAGGGTAGTCCTTGGAGCCACTGATCACCTTACCTAAACGCTCGGCGAGTTCGCAGGTGGTCTCAAAGGTCTCATCGGTCGTCGCAATGCCCCGAATGATCTCGACCAACTTCATGATCGGGACCGGGTTCATAAAGTGCATACCCACGACCCGCTCGGGCCGGTTGGTTGCCGCTGCGATGCGAGTGATCGAGATGGAGCTGGTGTTCGAGGCGAGGATAACCTCAGGACGGCAGATGCTGTCGAGTTGGGCAAAGA
>JBDQPD010000033.1:0-33408 GCA_040260805.1 Myxococcota bacterium
CCCCTTGTGGATGATCTCGCTATGGGCGGGTTTCGGAGCGACTTTGCTGCACAGCCAGCGCCGGATGCTCAAAGGTCGGCGTCTGGCGCTCGTCTTGGGGGCGCTGGGCGGACCGTGCGCCTACCTCGGCGGAGAGCGGCTCAACTGCCTGACCGTTACGGATGGATTTGGGTTGTTGGCGATTGGTGCGGCTTGGGCGATCGTCTTGGTCGCCCTTGAGGCGATGTTATCACACCTTGAAACAGACACTAATCAACAGGGAGAGAGCTGATGAATGATGAAGTAACGCAAGTTCGGCAGCCGGACGGCTCGTGGCTTCTCGAAGCCTCATGCTACCTCGATTATCCGATCGAAGAGGTTTTCGCCTTCTTTCAAGATGCGCACAATCTGCAGGTCTTAACCCCAGAGTTCTTGCGCTTTGAAGTCCTCACTCCCAAGCCGATCGATATGAAAACGGGCGCTTTGATCGATTACCGCATCCGCCTACGCGGCATTCCTTTGAAGTGGCGAACAGAGATCACCGATTGGAACCCTCCTCATGGGTTCGTTGACCAGCAGCTGCGAGGGCCCTACCGTCAATGGCATCATACTCACGAGTTCGTGGCGAAAGATGGCGGCACCGTCTGCACGGACCGGGTCCGCTACAAAGTCTTCGGTGGCGCGCTGATCCAGCGCTTGTTTGTCCGCGGGGATGTCGATAAAATCTTCCGCTACCGAACCGAGAAAATGGCGGAGATTTTTCCTCCCAAGGTGCGCCAGCCGCAGAAGCGCTCGGCGTAGGTTAGTGGAGCGATGGACTGAGTGCGTGGTGATTCAGCAAAGTTGAGATGGGGCGTCGTTGGCGTGGGTAGAGCAGGTCGAGCTCGCGCTCGGGCAATTCACGCCGATCATCGCAGTGAGTTGGTGGCGGTCGCTCATGGGCGCTTCGCCAGCGAGTTTCACGTACCGAACTTAAGCGTCACAGAGCTGGTTAAGCGCGTGGATGCGCTCGCCGTATGCTCACCCACCGAACTCCACATGGAGCACGTGCGCAGCGCCTTTGATGCTGGTTGTCATGCGGTCGTCGAGTTCCCCTTGGCTGAGAGTTCGTCGGAAGCTGAGTCGTTGTTCTTAAGCGCCGAGTCCAAGGGCTTGTTGCTTCATGTGGAGCATATCGAACTCTTGCTGCCTGCTTTCAAGGCGCTGGGGTCGCAGCTCAGTGGTCCGTTTGAAGCGACCCTTCGGATGACGAAAAAGGGTTCAGGCGAGGAGTCGTTTGGCGCCATGTACGGCGCGCTGGTCGCTCGTTTGCACAATCTCCACGCTCTGAGCCCGATCCGATCGATCGAACAGGCTAGGTGGAGCCCCGGCCAGCTCGATGTCGCGTTGAGCCTTGAGCGGGGTGAGGGTCGCTTGGTGATTGAGTGCGGTCCATTGCTCAAGCGCAGCACGGAGCTTACCGCTCGCTCTGACCAGCATCGTTGGTCGATTCGATCGGGGTGCTTGTTTCAAGATGACCACGAGGTCGAGCTCGAACCGTCTTCGGTTTCGCTGTTTGCTCAAGATCACCTCCGGATGATGGACCATTTGATCGATGAGCAGCCGTTGTACGTTAGCCCGACTGCAGTACTCGAGATCCTAAGGTGTGTTGAGTCGATCGCAGCCCTGGTGAGGAAAAATCCATGATGCGCTTAGAATCGGTAGGCCGTTGGTCCTTGGTGATAGCCCTTCTGGTCCTCGTTCCTGAGGCAGGGGTCGCCTCACCGCCTCCGACCTTGAACGGGACCTGGAAGCTTGAGGCCAAGACATCGGAATCCTTGAGCCCGATTCTGAAGAACTTAGGGTACGGCTGGTTGGCGCGCAAAGTGATGGAGTCGTTGTCGGTCGAGCAGGTGATCACGACCACTTCAAAGGGGGTGGCGGTTCGAGTGATCACCCGCTTCACGAACGACACGATCGTGTTGCCCTTTGACAATCAGTGGGGTGAGGGTCGCACTCTTGACGGGGGAACGACCGAGCGCCGGAGTCGGTGGCTGACAAAGCAACCCGCTTTGCTGACCGAGGACCGCTTTCCGCAAGGGTTACTGACGACCACTCGTTTGCGCGTCGACCCCTCGACGCTTCATGAGGTGCTCACTTTTAGCGCGCCGGGTAAGCCGGTCTTGCGCGCCGTCCGGGTCTTTCGACGTCGGTGACCTTTAGACCGTCGCTAAGAAGGTCTTCGCCGTCTCCAAGAACGTTTTGCGTGCCGTGGCATGATCGACAATCGGACCAGGGTAAACTGTCGGGGACAGAGGTTCCTTGGCTAACCAAGGGGTGTGGATGACGCGATTCGGCAGCTCGCTGAGTTCAGGGACCCAGCGCCTGACATACGCCCCTTTAGGATCGAACTTTTTGCCCTGTAAGATGGGGTTGAACACCCGAAAGTAGGGTTGCGCATCGCATCCACAGCCCGCTGACCATTGCCAGCCAAAGTTGTTCTGAATCCAATCGCCGTCGGTGAGCCACTTCATATAATGTGCCTCGCCGCGGCGGTAATCGATCAGCAAGTGTTTGGTGAGAAAGCTCGCCGAGATCATCCGCGCTCGGTTGTGAACATATCCTGTCGCTAAAAGCTGGCGCGCCGCGGCATCGACGATCGGATAACCCGTGCGCCCATGGACCCAAGCCTCCCAATGCTCGTCGCGGCCGCCCCATGGGAACCCGACAAACTTTTTACGGAAGGGTTGCTCGAGCAAGTCAGGTTGATTCCACACCAGATCATGGGCGAACTCACGCCAGATGATCTGGCGTCTAAATGAGCCGGCATGAGCTCGGATTTCGGGCGCGTTTGCGGCCGCCCAAACCTGTCGAGCCGACAGCGTTCCGAACTTTAGGTCTGGCCCAATACGGCTGGACCCATCTTGGTCGGGTCGGTTTCGCGCTTTGGGATAGTTGCCTACACGGTGACTCAGAAAATCATGCAATCGATCCGCTGCGCTGCGCTCGCCTCCGTGGATCAGGTTGGCATTGGCGCTGAGCCCTAGATCGCTAAGGCTCGGCAACTCGGCGCTCGTCGCTGCGACCCCTTCGGGTAGTGGTGGCAGGCGGTCGGGCGCGCGAACGGGGGTTTTGACCTGAGCTTGCGCTAAGAATCTTTTCCAAAACGGAGTAAACACGGAGTAGGGTTTGCCTTGAAGGGTTCTGATCGAGCCGGGCATGACCAAGGTCTCGCCTTCAAGAAGCTCTAGGGGACACGATAACCGTTCGGCGACGATCTGGTCGCGACGACGAGCGAAGGATTCAGTCCAGCCTTGAGCGAGGACCTGATCGACCTGCCACTGCGCTGCGACCTCAGGCACCACATCGATGCTGCGCCCGTATCGAAGAATCAGTTGGCTGCCGCGAGCCGCAACAGCGGCCTTCAGCGATTCGAGCGACTCGAGCAAATACTGCATCCGATGAGGCAACTGTTGAGCACGCTTAGGCGCAAAGAAGTAAGGGTCAAGGACGAACAAGGGGATCACCTCGCCGCTGTCCATCGCCGTGAGTACGGCGGCATGATCCTCAAGCCGAAGGTCTTTACCCCGAAACCAGATCAGGCTGCGCTTCATGGTCTGCTGACCACGTCGCTGAGCGCCTGCTTTAAATCACTGTAGGCGAAGGGGTATTTTGCCTCTTGAGCGACCTTCGGAAGCACGTGTTGAGAGGCTAAAATAATCGAAGTCTTCTCGCCGAAGAGGGCGTGCAGTCCAAAGCGCGGCACCGGCATGAAGGCGGGTCTTCTGAGCGCTTCGCCGAGTTGCTTGGTAAAGTCTGCGTTGGTCACCGGTTGCGGTGCCACCGCGTTGATTGAGCCCTGAAGGCCATCGGATTGGGCAGACCAGAGCAACAAACCGACCACGTCATCGACATGGATCCATGACATCCACTGCTTTCCGTCTCCTAATTTGCCGCCGGCGCCCATGCGAAAGATCGGGATCATCTGTTCGAGTGCCCCGCCGCCTTGAGCCAAGACGATCCCAATCCGAAGGCAGACGACACGCACCCCATGAGCTTCGGCTGCCATCGCCTCTCGCTCCCAGTCTCGACACACATCGGGGAGAAAGCCTGATCCGGGTTTCGAATGTTCGTCCAGCACCTCATCGCCACGATCACCGTAAAATCCCACCGCCGACGCAGCGATCAGCACCTTGGGTGGTCGCTCGCAGGCCGCTATGCCTTGGACAAGGTGCCGGGTACCGATGACGCGGCTGTCTCGGATCCTGCGTTTCTTCTCTTTAGTCCAGCGTCCGGTGGCGACCGGTTCTCCGGCGAGGTGAAAAACGACATCGCAACCCTCGAGGGCTTCGATTGGCGCCATCTCTTCTTCGGGTCTCCAAGTCACCGTGCGCGGTGCACCCGGAGCCTGCGCGCCCGACTGTGCACGGCGGGTTAGGATGGTTGGCTGATCGAGTTGGTCGAGCAATAAGCGCCCAATTAATCCCGTCGCACCTGTCACTAAAGCGTTCATCTAAAGCCCCAAAAGACGATTTAATGGTTTATTATAGTAAAAAAAGGTATAAATCGACCACAGAGTTTGAAATAACCATAAAAATCAATGAGCCTAAGATAGCCTTCGGGCCAACCCCTTAGGCTTTGACGATCGGATGAACAGCATGACGGGAAAAAAAGCCAATTTGATCTCGGCGCTGACCTGTTTGGGATTAGCGGGGTTGAGCCTGATACCAAGCGCTGAATCAGGGGTCTTCTTGGGCGGTCTGCCGACTTTGGTTGGTGTGATGATTTTGATCGTGGGTATCCAGTGGGCAGCGTTCGTACCCGCTTGGATTAACCGCACCGAGAAGTTCTTTGATTTGGTGGGTACTCAAACCTTCGTGGTCGTTGCCTTGTTGGGGCTAGCCTATGCCCACCACTCGGGGACGGCCAGCCCTCACCATTATGCGCTGTCGGCGGCGGTCGCTGTTTGGGGGCTTCGTCTGGGTCCCTTCTTGGTCCGTCGGATCCACAAAGCGGGTAAAGACGGGCGGTTCGACGAGATCAAGCTCTCGTTCCCGCGTTTCTTCATGGCGTGGACCGTTCAGGCTGTTTGGGTGTTCGCCACCGCCTATCCGGTCTGGATTATTTTGACCTCAAAGCGCACGTCGGAGCTCGACTCATGGGTCGGCATCGGGTTGGTGATGTGGCTGGTAGGCTTTGCCATCGAGGTCACCGCAGACCGCCAAAAATCTGCTTTCCGCGCTCGTCACCCCGAAGGTGAAGTGTGGATCGATGAAGGACTTTGGGCTTTGGCTCAGCACCCAAACTATTTCGGTGAGATTCTGCTTTGGACGGGATTGTTCGTGTCCGGCATCGGCTTTTACCAGGGCTTGGAGTGGGTGGCGGTTGTTTCCCCCTTGTTCGTCTTCGGCTTACTCACCCGAGGGAGCGGGGTCCCTCTGATTCAAGAGCGTAACCAAGAGCGCTGGGGCGACAACCCCGACTTTCAGCGCTACCTGCAAGAAACGAATCTGCTCGTCCCGATCCCAAGCCGCCGTCCACGTCGCCCTAAGGTGACGTGATCTTCTCGACCGACACGATGATCTCGTTTCGACGCAGCAGAGGCATAGCGCTCGGCGAGTTGTACTGAGCGCTCATTGGCTCTGAAGTGGCTCGGTAGCCCTGCGCGCGCACCCACTCGAGCAGCTGTGATTTGTGCGCGGCGACTCGCTTGGGCGAGGCGTACATGTTGTACCGAATCGAGGCCGTCAGCCCCCAATCGACGTCAAGCAAACGAACCTGGTTTGAGTTGGGAAGGGGTAGATCAGCCACGCCACGACCCTCGGGCATGACAAACGCCATCATGTTGTCTCGCCCGTCGATCAAAACCGGCGCCGTCATCCCTAAGGATTCACCGCCTTTTTGCGTGACGACGGGAGCGGTCATCGGAAGACGCTCGGCGGGCTGGTTGCCGCCAAAGATATAGCCAGCGAGCACTCTAAAGCCACCGCTCATCCCCTTGCGCTTGGCGCTGGTCATCGCGGTCTGAGCGATCACGAAGGGTTGGTACTGCCTGAGCTCGAACGCTCCATCCACTCGCTGCGTCTGGTAGCGAGGACCGTCGAGGTTTCCCTCGTAGAAGCTGGTGTATCCAGCCCATAATCCTGTCAGCGCTGCAGCGCCGATCCCGATCCACATGAGGCTGTCGTTCATGGTGTCCACCTAAATGGTTGATTGGTTTGGTCGTTTATTAACATCTTTTTGCGGGCTTATATGCAAGCGGTGAACGCTTTGACCGTTTTAGGTTGCAAGCAACGCGTCGAAGGTTTAGTGTGCTCAGGCATCAAAGGGTCGGGGCTATGAGCGTGCGTTTGACGATGATAGCGCTGTGGGCGATTGGCTGCACAGCATCCGCTCCAGCGGGCTCGGAGCCTGCTGCGAAGCCCGTCGTCAAACCCGTCGCACAGCCCTCGATTGCGCCGGACAAGCCTGAACGTCAGTTGGTGTCGATGGCGACCAGGTGGGCGGCGATCGATCCAGGCGAGCGCGCTCAGATTGTGGTCGAGCTCGAGCCGATCAAGGGCTGGCACATCTACTGGCATAACCCCGGAGATTCAGGCCTGCCGACAAGCTTTGAGGTGACTCAAAACGGCCAGCCTATCGGCCACCGAGTGCGGATGCCCTCTCCGAAACGTAAGGTGAGCGCTGGCTCGATCGTTTCGTACGGCTTTGAAGGCTCGACGCTATTTTTCGTCGAACCGACGGCGCCCCAGACCGAGCAAGACCTTGAACTTGAAGCGGTTTGGCTGGCGTGCGCTGAGACCTGCGTTAAGGGGTCAAAAAAAGTCCGTATCGCAGCCCTTGCCAAATCGCAGTCAGCCCCTGAAGCGGGCGACTTGAGGGCATGGAATCAGCTGCCCGGCTTGCGACCAACACGCTGGAGTCAGACGAGCAAAGGGTTGGTGTTTGAAGCGCCAGCAGGCTCAACGGTGACGCTGTATCCTCACACTGAGCTCCACCGAAGGCTCGACGGACACGCGTTGAGCTACTGCATAAAGAATCGATGTGAGTTGCCGCTCAAGGTGCTCGTTGATAACACGCCAGACCAGAAGCTGTGGGCGACGCTTTCCGTGTCGACAGCTGGTCGATTAGAAACTTTTGAAACCGATCTTCTGAAAGGAATGAGCCCATGAGATTTTTCGTTGTTAGTCTTTCGCTTTGCCTTGCGTTCCCAGCACAAGCTGCGCCGCCGATCCTGGCACATTGTGGTGGTTGCGGAACGGGTGATACCGCTGCGAAATCTGATCACATGCACAACAAAAAGGCGTCGGTTGGACATACCGCTCCTTCGTTCAAGCTCAAGGACATGAACGGTAAAACGCACTCGCTGGCTCAGTACAAAGGTAAGACCGTGGTGCTCGAGTGGTTCAACCCCGAATGCCCCTTCGTGGTGTCGGCGCATGGCAAGGGTGGCGTGTTGGAGAAGATGGCGAAGACCGTGACGTCAAAAGACACGGTCTGGCTAGCGATCAATTCTGGCGCCAAAGGTCGCCAGGGACATAGCAAATCGGTCAATCAATCTGCAGCCAAGAAATGGAAAATGAATCATCCTATTTTGGTCGACGCAGACGGTCAGGTCGGCAAGGCCTATGGCGCCAAGACTACCCCACATATGTTCGTCATCGATGCCAAGGGCAAGTTGGCGTATAAGGGCAGCCCGGACAACGCACCGAGCGGTCGCAAAGGCTCCTCATACAAAGCGCACCTGAGCGACGCCCTTACCGATCTCGCAGCCGGTAAGCGAGTGCGTACATCGAGCACTTCACCTTGGGGTTGCAGCGTCAAGTACGCTCGTTAGTTCAGCACCAACATCACGCCTAGCATTCCGGTCATGATCGGCTGCAGCGCGCCGCCGAGTTGGTAGGTCGGCAAGGTCAGTCGCGCGTCCAAAAGCATGCGCGCTTTGTAGAGTCTGAAGAACTCGACGCCACCACCAACGCTGACCAGCAGCCCGAAGTCTGCGTCATCAACATCGGAGCCCATCCAGGTGGCGCCGTAGCCGAGGTTCGCGCCGAGGTATGGTGACGTGTTGGTGGCGCTGAACAGGTAGGCAGCGCCGAGCGTCAGCCCGCCATGCCAGAGCTCATCGCCGCGCGAGTTGAACTGCCCGACCAAGGCCGCGTCCAGGCGAGCGTGTTCCATCTCATAGCTGACCAGCCCGCCCAGCCCGTAGGAGGGCTGAGCGTCTTGGTGAAAGCTGCTTCCAATCGGGATCGCTCCGCCCACCAGGAGTTCGCCATCTTTTTTGCGCCATTCGCGGCTCTCTCGACGGGTCACTTGATCCACCTCAGCCGTCGACCTTGGCGTCTTTTTCGCGAGCACGGCACGCACCAGACGCGGAACCACGACATCCAACTCCTCGATTTTCTGGGCGCTCATACGCGCCGAAAAGATCACCGAATGCGGCGTCGATGGTTTGAGCTCGCTGAGCTGAATCACTCTTTTTCGGCCCAGCCGAAGTCCGTGCACGACAAACAATCGCGAGCAGCCGCTTGCGGCCAGCATCGGTTCTATCTTTTGAAGGCTCGGCAGGGTGATGGTTTGCTCGACGGCGCAAGGCGAGACGCCGGCTATACCCAGGCTACCCTTGACCAGCTCGACCAGGCTGCTGTTCTCGTCATGATCGAGCGCACCCTGCGAATCACGATAGAAAACGGCGGCGCCTGCCGCCTGCGTGGGCGCCGAAAGCGTCATTATCAATAGGGTCATCAGGTAGCGCACAACGTTCTCCTTGTGGGATAGACGCTCAAACCCGGATTTTCTGCAATCCTTAGCGCGTTAAAGTGATCTTCATCTAAAAATATCATTTTAAGTTATTGGTCGATATGATCGGTTTACAGGTCGTTATAACTACTATATTCGTTCAAAGTGATCATTAGGGGTGCGTCATGCGTCTTATCGCCAGTCTCATCGTGTGGGTCTTTGCGTTTACAGCCCAAGCCCATAAGCCCTATTTTTCGAGCGGCGAGTATGGAACAGCCGACCAAGCGTGGTCGATCCAAGACCCCAACATATCGACCGTACTGTATCACAAAGTGACCTGCGAGCAGCCCGTTCTCTGGCTCCGCTATGAGGTTGATGAGCCCTCTGAGATTTTCATCCAGCTCGGGGTGCCGTTGATCGATCGCCTGGCGGACTACGACCCAGTCCTTGGTGTTGTGCATGATCAGGTCTCCGATGGTATCTCGACCCCCTTTGCCGTCCCTGAGGGGATGGGCGTTGAGCTGCATGAGCGGGTCAAACAGCGCGCGCTGTTCTTTGAGCCCTTCACTCAGACTCAGTCGTGGATTTTGGTCGAGCGTAAGGTTCAAGTGCCTGCTGGTTCAGGCTACATCGCCGCATGGGATCCCAAGGGCGAGACCGGGAAACTCTGGGTCGCAGTTGGTGAGGTCGAGGACTTCACTGAGGATGATTGGAGCGAGGCGCCTAGTTGGTTGGGTAATGCGCGGTTCTTCCATGAGGAAGGCTCCGGACCAGCCGTCGCCGCCGAAGAACAAGTCTGCTCGGTAGCGCCTGAAAGCTGCGCAACCTCGACGCCCTCACTGGGCTTGTGGCTCGCGGTGTTTGCGGTCGCAGCGCTACGCCGCCGCCGGGTCGTCTAAACCATCAGCTCTGGTGAAATGTAGAGCGCTTCAACCGTTTGTTGGTTGCGTCCGAGCAGTGTACCTTGACTCGAGCGTCCGGCTTTGAGCTCGAGCCGGATCAGCCCAAGCTCTTGGGGCAAGGGCTGGCCATGCGCTCGTGACCCTGTTCGCCCGTCGTAGCTAACGATCAGTGGAATCGCTCGCCGCCGAAGCTTCTCGAGCTCGGCAATGAACCGATCACGGTCCAGGATCTGATGATACCGCTGATCACGAGCGGTGCTCGTGCCTTGGTAAGGCGGGTCGAGGTAGACGAGATCGCTCGTTGTCGCTTGCTCGAGCAGCGAGGCATAGTCAGCGGCTGTGGCTGTGGTGCGGTTCGCCAAGAGTTGATGAGCCCTGACCAGCTGGTCGGTCATTCGCTCGGGGCGCGTCCCAAGCCTGCGGTGGTCAGCCGATTGATTGAACGCACCCGATGCGTTGAAACGCACCGCATTTTTAACACAACGAGCGAGTAAGAAAAGAAGCCGAGCGCTCCCGCCCTGACGATTAAAGTCTGCCCGGACCCGCTCAAATTGGGCCTTGGGGTCAGCGCCTTGAGCCAGCCAAAGTTGTTCGTACCCTTGAGCCAGCGCCATCGGCTGATCGATAATTTCGGACCAAATTTCGACCAAGGGAGACAGACTGTCCGAGAGCATAAAGCGCTCCGCTCGCCCCCCAGCCGCTGCGGCAAGGGTCACCGCACCCGACCCCGCAAAGGGTTCAAAAAGGGTCCCGACTTGATCAGGGAAATACTTTAAGATGTCAGGCGCTAGTCGTCGCTTACTCCCTTGGTAGGGGATGGGGTGAGCGATTTGTACAGACACGAACGATCCCCTTGTGAGCTCAGATTGCCGTTCATCATGGCTTTGAACAAGCCAGCAGCCAAATCATGGCGCCCGCGACGCGCCCAGGGTTGGAATTTCTCTTAATCAAACCGCCTGGATGCCTCATAAGTGGAGTGGAGAAGCTTTCTGTGCGCGTCTATTGGGTCTTAGCTTGGGTGCTGCTCGGCTGCTCGCCAGAGGCAGAAATCAACACCACAGGTGTCTTGGCGCGCTGCAACTACATCAATGGATTTACTGGCGACGCAGAATGCAAAGAGTATCTCGGCTCGAACTGGACACAAGGTGCTATGCGTGCCGATTGCGACCTGCCTGTACCGGGCTCTGAGCCGGGTGAGTTGACCGACGACTTGGCTTGCGACCGATCGGCGATTCAAGGGGTGTGCGCGGTCGAGCCTGGAACGGTCGAGGCAGCGAATATTGTGTTTTCGAGCGAGATCGAATCGACCTGTAGTGATTTGTCGCTTGGGTGCTTTTTCGCCAGTGGAGAGTGGCAGCCTGAGCCCTCATGTGACGACTAGCGAAGGCTGAGCCGCGCTGACCGATGTCCCTTTTCATCGGACGCCGCCTTTCTCATTAAGCGCAGTGATGGCAAGCTTTAGCCATGGCTATAACGACCGAGCATTATCGTAAACTTGAGCGCATGTACGCAGCCGCTCCGATCAATGAGTTTTTTAAGCCCGAATTGGTCATTTCCGAAGGGGCTGCTGAGCTCTTCATCACGGTGCGTGAAGCATTTTTTCACAGCGCCGGCGCGATGCACGGTGTGGTCTATTTCAAGGCGCTTGATGACTCGACCTTCTTTGCGGCGCAGTCGTTGGTGCCTGAAGACTTTGTTTTGACCGCCCATTTTGAGCTCGATCTGCTCAAGCCTGTTGCTCATGGCAAGGTGCGGGCTCTAGCCACCGTGACCAAGCGCTCGGGTAGGAAACTATGGGCTAGCGCCGAACTCTTTGACGAGGGTGGTGATTCGGTGGCGCGCGGAGAGGGTGTTTTTGTGATCAGCAATCAAAAACTACGCCCAGAGATTCATTATCGCTGAGTTGCTGAGCTCAGGCTGCGACGAGCTGAGCGGCTATTTTTTAGTCGAGGGATAGTCAATGCATCGTCGGGGATTTCTTCACGCCTCATTGCTCGCAAGTTTAGGCTGCGGTGCTCGTCTCGCCGGGTTTCCCTTTGATCGCAGCAGCAAGGCGCAAGGCTTAGACTCCATTGAGGTCACGTACTTCAGCGTCGGATGTCTCTTAATTCGCTATCAAGGCGGCGCGGTTTTGACCGATCCGTTTTGGTCTCATCGCCCCTTGAGCGAAGTCATCGCCAGCCCGCTCGAGCACGATCATCAAGAGATTGATCGGCATCGATCTTTGATGGGTGATGTGACTGCGGTGTTGGTCGGTCACAGTCATTACGACCACTGCTTAGGCCTTGAGCCGATCAGCAAGAGTTTGCACCCCACCGCTCGAGTCTATGGCAGCCAAACACTCAAACATTTGTACGCACCGGTTCGTCTCGGTCGCTCGATTATTCCGATGAATAAAGCCGCCGCAACGCCACAGAAAATGGGTGAGTGGCAGCTGAGCTCGTGCGGACGCATGCGGATCCTACCGATCCTATCAGGCCATCCGGACCAGTGGCTGTGCTTTCATCTTTGGCGTGAAAAGTTGACCAAAGACCTTGTCGAGCCCCCCCGAAAAGCCTCGGACTTTCAAGAGGGGATTACGCTCGCTTATTTGATCGACTTTCTGGGCCAAGGAGCGGTCCAAAAGCGAGTTTTTGTGCAGACCTCCAGCACGGGCTTTCCAGCCGGTTTTGCGCCGCAATCGGTTCTGGATGAGCACCCGGTAGATGTCGCCATTTTACCGATGGATTGCGCCAACCTCAAAGTGTCTGGAGCGACGCCAAACCTCATTGATACGCTCAAGGCGCCCAGCACTATTTTTTGCCACTGGGAAGACTTCTTTCAACCGAAATCAGGCGTCCCTAAGGAGATCATGAAGGTCGATCTTCCAGCGCTGAAAGCCTTCTTTAAAAACACCTCTGAGCGGCGGTTTATTTTCCCGATGTGGAACCAGCGTTTTAACCTCGGCTAAGGGCAGATTGCGATGCATGCGGTCGAGGGCTCGATGTTGGTTTCGGTTTGAGCTAGTATCTTTTGAGGTTCAAAGGGTGGTCACGTGATTAGATTCGGTGGGTGGTTCGTCTTTGGTTGCGTCATGGGCTGCGCTCAGACGGTCGCGACGCCTGCTCTAAATACGGCAGTTGATGGCGGGCAAGAGCTCACAGTCGATGCCGGGCAAGAGCTCGCAGTCGATGCCGGTCCTCCTCCTGCGTTTCTGGGTTCAGAGCGTTTGGTGCCGGTCTCGTTACCCGACGCTTGGAACCGTAACCAAACCTGGCCTTTGGTGATCGTTTTGCACGGCTACACCTCCTCGGGTCGCGGCCAGGACACTTATCTTGGCGTGAGCAGCCGACGTAACGATTTTGGCTTCATCGCGCTGGCACCCGACGGAACTCGAAACCCACAACGTCAGCGTTTCTGGAACGCAACGCCGGCTTGTTGCGACTTTTGGAACTCTGGGATTGATGACGTCAGCTACATCGTGGGTTTGATCGATGAGGCGGTCGAGCGGCTCAACGTGGACCCGAGCCGAGTGTATCTGATCGGCCACTCAAACGGCGGATTTATGAGCAACCGAATCGCCTGCGACGCTGCGGATAAAGTCACCGCGATCTTTAATATCGCGGGCTCAAGTTTCAACGACGAGACGCGCTGCCAACCCTCAGAGTCAGTCGGTTATATTCAGGCTCATGGAACCAACGATACGGTCATAAAATACCCAGGAGGTGCGATTAACGGTGGCGCTCGTTACCCGAGCGCCGGTGTCTTGATCGATCGTTGGAGAGAACGCAACGGATGCCAAGATGCTAACCCTCAGACCTTGTCGGGCGATTTTGACAACGCCGTGCCGGGCGATGAAACCACCCGACAAATCTGGTCTACCTGCTCATCTGATCGCTCGGTCCAGCTTTGGGAAATGGTCGGCACCGCTCATGTGCCCTCGTTCAATGATGGTTTTAGAGACGCCATGCTCGAAGCGCTTCTGGCTTACCGCTAGGCATCAAGACGCACGCCCAGCTTGTGGGATCGGTCCGCCGGCTTCGGATGAATGCCCGATAGCCCCGCAACCTTCGACGATTCCGTCCGATGATCGAGTTGGAGGGTGCCGTGAGCAGTATTACGCGCAGTCAATTCATCGATCGTCTGGAAGGCCGCCCTTTGCGGCTCGACGCGCTCAAGGCTGATCAGCGCTTTAATGGGCTGGATCTCGACGCCGTGGATCGTAACGGAAACGGCCGAATTGAGGGGCGCAATGAGCTCAAGGAGCTGTTTCTAGCGATCGACACCTTTGATCGTGACGGCTCGTATCATTCGATGAGTTTAGAGGACCGGCTGGGGCAACCGACCAAAGCGGCCGAGTTGGTGGAGGCAGCCGATGCGCTCGCTCCGGCGCGCTCAGCGCGCCCCACGAGCAGGCTTGGACGCGCCTATCAAGATTATCAAACATTGATCGACGAGGGCATCAGTTTGCGTCCGCAACGCCAGGGTTTACTCAGTCGAGTCAGCGATCGTGCGAAGAGACGTTGGTCGAGTATTGATGCGGTGGCCCGGCGCGCCGACTTACCGCCGCAGCTGGTGGCTGCAATTTGGTATCGTGAAGACGATCAAATGCGCAGCAGTCGTTATTTGCACAACGGTCAACGTTTGGGTCGCACCACGACCATCGTTCCTAAGGGTATTTTCTTTAAACGCGATCAGTTTGTTGAGGCTGCGGTGCACGCTTTGGGACAAAAGCGGCACCTCAAGAACGCCCTAGGCTTGAGCTATGAGAGTAAAGATCTGGCGGCAATGGCTGCCTACACCGAAGCCTACAATGGCTTTGGTTACCGCATGGGTGGGCGGCCATCGCCTTATGTGACCGCGTCAACCGACGGGTACCGCTCCGGCATGTATGTGCGTGATAGCGTCTTTGACGCAAACGCTGAGGACCGCCGCTTAGGAACTCTGCCGCTCATGCGAGCATTGCTCGAACCCTGAGACCGGTTGACCTGACAAAATAACTTGCCGCCTGGTTGCTGGGTATACCATCGCCATGAGCATGAAGCGTTCAGGTTGGCAGTTGTTCGGTATGCAGATGGCTTTTGCCTTGATCTGCGGTGGCGCTTTAGCGTGCACGGAGCCGAGCGAACCTCACACCCTTAGAGTTTATGCCGCATCGTCTTTGGTGGATGCGTTTGATGCGATCAAAGAGAACTTCTTAGCGACGCATCCGGGCGTTGACGTTCGTTTGGTCTATGCGGGAAGTCAGGTGCTGCGCGCACAGATCGAGCAGGGCGCTCAAGTTGACGTCTTTGCGAGCGCACATCGACGCGACCTGGATCGGTTAAAATCGCAAACCCTGGTATCAGAACCGACTGAGTTTGCGCAAAACCGTTTGGTCCTTTTGTGTCGCCGCACGCCCGCTTGTGAGCAGCTCACCTGGAAGAACTTGAGCCAAGTCAAACGAATCGGTCTGGGCTTAGCCGCGACGCCAGTCGGTCACTATACCGAGCGGGTTCTTGAGCTTGGTGCCCAGCGTTTTGGTGCATCCTGGGCCGAGGATGTTCGTGAGCGAGTCGTTACGCAAGAGGCTCAGGTCAGGCGCCTGCGGGCGCGCGTTGAGCTCGGTGTTCTCGACGCGGCGATCGTTTATCAAAGCGACGTCACCGATGAGACAACCTATCGGCGGATTCGACCACCTGCTGAGCTCGATCAGTCCACCGAGCTTTGGGTTGCTCGAGGTCAAAATACGGCCAACGCTGACTTGGCGCAGGCGTGGATTGATGGCTTGAGCAGCCCCGAAGGTCAACGGCTCCTCAAAGCCCATGGCTTGGAGGTGCGGTGATGCGCTTTGACCGCCGAATCATCCTCTTTGCCTTGCCGATGGTTGCCCTTTTAGCCTTACCGCTCTTGGGCTTGCTTGGCGGTCTCTCGCCTCATCGAATGAGCGAGGCGTGGTCGCATCCCTTGTGGGCTCCTGCGCTTTGGCTCAGCATTAAAACCTCGCTGATCAGCCTCGCCTTCGTCGTGACTTTAGGGACACCTTTTGCGTGGTGGCTCGCTCACGATAAGCGCTCGGCTGCTTGGCAGTGGTTGGTGGACGTACCCATGGTCTTGCCCCCAGCGGTCGTCGGCTTAGCGCTCCTAGTCGTCTTTGGCCGGCAAGGCATATTGGGTTCGTTGAGCGGGCTGGTGTTCTCGACCGCTGCGGTGGTGTTGGCGCAGACGATCGTCGCTGCACCCTTTTACATCAGCGCTGCCGTCGCTGCGTTGCGTGCGGTCGACGAGGACGTGGTTTTGGTCGCCCGAAGTTTGGGTAAATCGTCGCTCGGCGCGTTTGTTTCGGTGGTGCTGCCTTACGCGTGGCCTGGTTTGGCTGCTGGAATGGCGATGGCTTGGGCGCGAGCCGTTGGCGAGTTCGGCGCCACCTTATTCGTTGCGGGTAATCTTCCCGGCGTCAGCCAGACGATGCCTCTCGCAATTTACACGGTCATGGAGTCCGACCTTTCGGTAGCTTTGAGCCTGTCGGTTTTGCTCGCCGGGTTGGCGCTCTTGGCCCTGCTGACGTTACGATGGTCTGCCGGGCGGGGGAGGCGGTCATGAGCTGGTCGGCGCGCATCCTTTATGAACGCCCTGAGTTCATCCTAGATGTCGAACTCGAAAGTGAGCATTCGGTGGTGGCGCTTATCGGTCCAAACGGGGCTGGAAAGACGACGTTGCTGCGCGCTTTGCTTGGAGCCTACCCGTTATCAGTCGGTCATCTGACAATCGATGGAAGTGCGTGTTTTGATGCGGATCAAGGTCTCGACCTTGCGCCGGAGGAGCGACGCATCGCTTACGTGCCTCAGGGCTTTGGTTTGTTTGAGCACTTGAGGGTCATCGATAACGTCGCCTTTGGTTTAGGGCGCAGCAGCTTGGCACGGGATCAAGCCCAAAAGCGCCTTGATCAGCTGGGTATCGGTCAGCTCGCGGCGCGTTACCCCCACCAGCTTTCGGGCGGCCAACAGCAACAAGTTGCGCTCGCTCGAGCCTTAGTTTGTGAGCCGAGTTTGTTGCTTCTTGATGAGCCGTTTAGCGCTCTTGATGTCACCACCAAGCGGGCGCTTCGGCAGAGCTTGCCCGCAGACCTCAAGGCGAAAGGCTTATCGAGCGTGATCGTCAGTCATGACCGGCGCGATCTCGAGCCCTTTGATCCTTATGTCTACGCCATCGAGGATGGCGCCGTGGTTCAGCGCGGTACCCTAGCTCAGCTTGAACAGGCCCCAGAGACGGCCTTTGTGCGCGAGTTTGTCGGCTTGTGATGCTCAGCGTAGGAATTTGCGCGTCCAGGGATGGAAATTAACCCCAAAATGCGTCACGAGTTCGCCGCCGACTGAGGCGGTGAGGAATTAGATTATGACCGACCAACCGAAGATCATTTACACGCAAACCGATGAAGCACCTGCATTGGCGACCTATTCGTTTTTGCCGATCATCCGAACTTTTGCTGGCCCGGCCGGCGTATCGGTTGAGACGCGCGATATCTCGCTAGCTGGTCGTATCTTGGCGGTGTTTCCTGAGTTCCTCCAAGAAGAGCAGCGGATCTCGGATGCGCTCGCTGAGCTCGGTCGTTTGGCGAAAAAGCCAGAAGCGAACATCATCAAGCTCCCCAACATCAGCGCATCGGTGCCTCAACTCAAAGCCGCCATCGCCGAGCTCCAAGCCAAGGGGTATGCGTTACCCGCTTATCCCGAAGAGCCCGCCAACTCCGATGAGGTGAGCATTAAAGCTCGCTACGATAAGGTGAAAGGCAGCGCCGTGAACCCGGTGCTTCGCGAGGGCAACTCGGACCGTCGAGCCCCTGGCGCTGTCAAAGCCTATGCCCGTAATAATCCGCACTCAATGGGCGCCTGGACGGCTGATTCGAAGAGTCACGTCTCGACCATGTCGTCCGGCGACTTTTGCCACAATGAGCTCTCGGTGACCCTCGCTGAGGCGACCACTGCGCGCATTGAACACGTATCGGCTAGCGATGGTTCGGTCACGGTGCTCAAAGATGGGCTTGAGCTGCTCGCTGGTGAGATTATCGACGGCACCTTTATGAGCGTTGCGGCGCTTCGAGCGTTCCTCAAAGAGCAGATCGCCGACGCGAGAACGCAGGGCGTTTTGTTTTCGTTGCACATGAAGGCGACGATGATGAAGGTATCGGATCCGATCATCTTTGGTCACGCGGTGCGCACCTTCTTTGCGCCGGTTTTTCAAAAGCACAGCGCGTCCTTTGAGGCGCTCGGTGTCGATGTCAACAATGGCCTCGGCGACCTGCTGGGTCGTCTCGGTGAGCTTGACGCTGCCACCAAAGCGAGCGTCGAGGCAGACCTTCAAGCGGCGCTCGCTGACGGACCGGCGCTGGCGATGGTGGACTCGGATCGTGGCATCACCAACCTGCATGTGCCGAGCGATGTGATCATCGACGCCTCCATGCCTGCGATGATTCGCACCTCGGGCTGCATGTGGAACGCGGCGGGTGAAACTCAAGACACCAAAGCGGTGATTCCGGATTCAAGTTATGCGGGCGTCTATGATCGTGTGATGACCTTTTGTAAGGCGAACGGTGCCTTTGATCCGACCACCATGGGCTCGGTGCCTAATGTCGGTTTGATGGCTCAAAAAGCGCAAGAGTATGGATCGCACGACAAGACTTTTGAGGTGGCGGCTGCCGGGACCATGCGGATCGTCGATTCCGCCGGTGATGTCTTGATGCAGCATCAGGTCGAAGCGGGCGATATCTGGCGCGCTTGCCAGGTCAAAGACGCTCCGGTTCAAGATTGGGTTAAGCTGGCGGTGACTCGGGCTCGCGCTACGGGCAGCCCGGCGGTATTTTGGCTCGATGCCGAGCGCGCTCATGATGCGCAGCTGATCGAAAAGGTGAACCGCTACCTGGCGGACCACGACACCGAAGGCCTTGAGTTTCATATCCTCTCGCCGGTCGATGCAACCCAGCTCACCTTGGAGCGGATCATCAAGGGCGAAGACACGATCTCGGTCACCGGCAATGTGCTGCGTGATTACCTAACCGATTTGTTTCCCATCCTTGAGGTCGGCACCTCGGCAAAGATGCTCAGCATCGTGCCTTTGATGAACGGCGGCGGATTGTTTGAGACCGGCGCTGGGGGTTCTGCGCCCAAGCATGTTCAGCAGTTTGAAAAAGAGAACCATCTGCGCTGGGACAGCTTAGGTGAGTTCTTAGCGCTTGCGGTCAGTCTGGATCACATCGCTGAGCGCTACGGTAACCCCAAGGCAGCTGTGCTGGGTGAGGCGCTTGATGCCGCCACGACCTCGTATCTGCTCAACAACAAATCACCGTCGCGCAAGGTCCACGAGCTCGACAACCGAGGTAGCCATTTCTACGTCGCTATGTATTGGGCGCAGGCTCTAGCTGATCAAAACAAAGACGTTGCGCTCGCCGAGCGCTTTGCGCCCCTGGCGCAAGCCCTAGCCCAGAGCGAGGAGACCATCGTCGCTGAGCTCAACGCAGCGCAAGGACCGTCGATGGATATCGGGGGCTATTTTCAGCCTGACGATCAGTTAGCTGAGCGAGCGATGCGCCCGAGCGAGACGCTCAATCGTTTGATCGCTCAGGCTTAGTCCTTACGGGGTGTTTTCAAAGAACTCGATGATCAAGTTCATCAGACCACCTTCTTGATCGCTCGGTAGGCCATGCCCAGCGCCTTGAAATCCGATGTGAACGACTCGGTGTCCGCCATCGCAAGGGCTCCAGTCGAGCTTGCGGTTTCCATCATCGGTCCGGCTGCTGATCGGAATCCGAGAGCATCCAATTTTGCTCGCCCAGAGGGCGGCGCTGTCCTCCGCGGGTAAGAATTCGTACCCGAGAACCCCTCGGCCGCCATCATAAGGGCAGGTTCGGTCTTCCATTCCGTGCAAGCTCAAAAATGAGGCGAGGTTAATTTCATCGGGTGGGAGAAGACCTTCAACCAGAGCGCTAGCCCCCATGGCGTGGGCGCGGAAATGACCGGTTTGCGCAGCCAGCTGATTGACCAGCGCGGAGCCGTTTGAAAATCCATAGGCAAAGGCGCGCTCTAAATCGAGGTTCCGGTAGG
Organism: Myxococcota bacterium; assembly: GCA_040260805.1. GTDB lineage: Bacteria > Myxococcota > UBA4151 > UBA4151 > UBA4151 > CACGMS01. Next base: position 19,658 of record JBDQPD010000033.1, read on the forward strand.
CCCGCAGCGTGCTCATCATCATCCCAACAAACTCAATGTCGTCGGCTTGCGAGGCTTCACGCCCGATGTTCCAGCTGCGCTCAACTCCCTCGGGTAAGATCGCGATGAAGCGCCCTTGATCGACAAAGCGACGGAGCTGTCCAACAAAGCCATGGGGGCGGCCGCCGTTGCCATGAAAGGCAAAGACGACGGGGTAGCGACGGCTTTCGTCGAGTCGAGCGGGCACCTGAATCAAGACGAGGCGTTGCACGCGCTCGCCCTCGACCATTTGCTCGATCCTGATCTCTTGGATCCCAGGGCGAAGGGGCGGGAGCTCTACCGGTGGACGGGTCGGACCGCTGTCTGCGATCACGGCTCCTGCGTCGGTCACCGGCTCGCTTGCGTCGACCGTCGTCGCCGCATCGGGCGTCTGGATGCCCGAATCCATGACCTGGCTTTGCGCGTCGGCTGTCGCTTCTCCTGCATCGAGCATGACGCTGCCTGTGTCTTGAGTTGTGGCGCCGGAGTCGGCGTCGTCGGTGGTCGCAGGGCTGCATGAAACACAAAGTAAAAACATGGGCATTAGGCGAATCATAACGTCTCCGATGGCTGGACGAGCGGGCTGATGACATGGCTTGATACGTTGAGCTAGCGTTGGGTGGACCTTATCGGTCCAAATTCGTAGGCTAAGCGGAGCAACATGTAGAGGTGCTTCGCATGGCCTGGGATGTGGATCATTTGCCTGATTTATCGGACAAGGTGGCGTTGGTCACGGGTGCGAACAGTGGGATTGGCGAGCCGACCGCACAAGCGCTCGGCGCTGCGGGAGCGCATGTCTATATAGCCTGCCGCTCGCCTGAAAAGGCGCACGCTGCGATAGCGCGTATGCAGCAGGCTGTGCCCGAGGGTCAGTTCCATTTTCTGCCCCTTGATTTAGCGGATCTAGCCAGCGTGAAAGTCTGCGCGGAGCGGTTTAAGGAGCGACATGATCGCTTGGATCTATTGATCAACAATGCCGGGGTCATGATCCCTCCGTACACCCAGACCAACGATGGTTTTGAGTTGCAGTTTGGTACCAATCATTTGGGCCATTTTGCCTTGACCGCACACCTGATTGATGTGGTGACCTCAACGCCCAATAGCCGTGTGGTCACCGTCTCTTCGATGGCGCACCGCTTTGGCCGGTTGCGCTTTGGCGACCTCCAGAGAACACGAGGATACAATCGCTGGCTGACTTATGGTCAAAGCAAGGTCGCTAATCTGATCTTTAGTTATGAGCTCCAGCGTCGGCTGACGGCCGCTCATCACACGACCTTGGCGATCGCCGCTCATCCGGGTTGGGCGCAAACTCGGCTGACTAAATATTCGCTCTCTGCGGCCTTCTTTGCCCCCCTTTTAGCGCAAGGACCCAAGGCTGGCGCTGCGCCGACTATTCGAGCTGCTACCGACCCAGAAGCTACCGCAGGAAGTTACTACGGCCCTCGATGGCTTGAAATTCGCGGTCCAGCGGTTAGAGTCGGGTCCACCTTGTACAGTCACCGCGAAGATGTGGCTCAACAATTGTGGGGTGTCTCGGAGAGTTTAACCGGTTTGCGTTACTTAAGTTGAGCGAGATATGATTCGAAAATTGAGGGCGTGTATGCCCCACTGGGTGATGGTGTGTGGAGTCTCGACCCTGGCGCTCTCGTGCGCGCCTGAAGAGGTGGTCGAACCTAAGCCCGAATGCACGTCGTTTGCGGACTGCGCTTCTTTAGAGAAGCCGTTTTGTGAGCCTGAAACGCAAAAGTGTGCGCCTCGCCCGGTGGCTTATCAGCTGGGCTGGGACGACGGTGATCCGTCGAGCGTTGATTTTGAAATGGTCTACAACGCACCGGGGCGCCGAGTGGTGCGAGGCTTTGATTTTCGCCCAGACACCGACGAGCTCTGGTTGACTGAAGGCCAAGCTCAGTACGGCGCGGTGCCGTGCAATAAGCTCAACGCATCGGCGGAGACCTGCGAGCCGAAAGGCGGCGATTTTGTCGTCGTGTATCGTGCCACGACCACCTATGATCGCAGCGATCGCATTCGCGACGGCAACGCGCTGCACTTCGCGCGCAACCCCTCAAGCCTCGTGTTTAGCGAAAACGAGTTTTTTGGCACCTGCCCGGAGAGCCGAACGGCGAACTTTGATGACGAGATTGAGGACTTTGCAGGTCCGACCTTGTGGAGCGCTGATCGGTCCATTCTTGGGGTCGATATCGGCAAGAACGGCTCGCATATGGATATGCTGCATTTCACCCCTTATTGCATGGGTCTAGAGCACGAAAAAGATAATGTTTATTGGGCGTTTAACGGTCAAAAAGGGTCGATTGATCGCTACGACTTTAAAGAAGACCACGGCCCAGGCGAAGAGGACCACAGCGACGGCGAGATCCTAAGGTATATCGAGGGGACGGTGGCTCGAGAAGAAGAGGTCAGCAGCCAGATGGCGATGGATCGAGACAACGACTATCTGTACATCGCTGACACCGGAAACAGCCGCATTATTCGCCTGGATATTCGCTCCGGAACCCGTGGGGGAGTCATGCTTCCCAACTACGATTTCGTGCGCGTGCATCATCAGATGAACGGTAGCGAATACGAGGAGATCGAGCTCGGCGGCGAGCCTATGGGCAAGCCGAGCGGTTTGTTGCTCCATGAGGGCTTACTGTACGTGATCGACCACACCTATTCTGAGTTCCGGGTGTTCACCACTGAGGGGGTTCCGGTGCGGACCTTGTACACTGACTTTCGTCCTGAATCCTTGGGGTCGCTGGTCTTAGGACCTGACGATCGCATCTACTTTAACGTGCCGCATCGAGGTGAGATCTACAGGATCAATCACGACCCTCACGATGCCCCTTAGACCTCTCGTAAGACGCCGTCGCTCAAGGACAACGCTTTAGACCAAGGATCCGACTCGCAGCGCACCAGCTCAAAGGTGAAGGGCAGCATGAGTTCGCTGGCGAACTCGGGCGGCCGGTCGTCGAGAACCAGCTGCCTAAGGATCTTGATCGCCACTGGATACCAGTGGGCTGCGGCGCCCTCCCAGCGGACCTGGACCCGTTTGACGGGTAAGACCTTGTCGTGACGAATAAACTCGATCTCTTCGGCTAAGATCTGCTCGAATAATTCGACGCTGACGCGACCATAATGGAGCTCGTGCCATAATTCCCAGCGGCTGCGCTCCGTGGTCGCTAGGTCGTCCATGATGCGGACAAAGACGGTCTCGCCGGCGCCGTTTTTCATGGTCGCGGGCAGCGCAACGCAGCCGTTTCCGCAGAGCCAGTCGGCGAGATATTGTAGCGCTTGAAAGATGTTGTAGCGGACCTCTTCGGGGTCGTCGTTGGCGATCACGTCCGAGACCTCGATGTCAGCAGCGAGCACACCTCGTGCGTAATTGGGGTGATCAACCGGTAAGCCATCGAAATCGTCGGCGGCCAAGAACGCTAGGAGCGGCTCGAGCTCGCTTGGGTTGGGTACCAAGGAGCGAACCAGGGTCTCTAGGCTGTGATCGTCCGCCCGGCGCCAAGCCTCGGTCAGCGCAATCCCGATGCGCACGAAGCTCGGATGCGCCACCCAGAACCCATCAAGCCCTCGTTTGAGCTGGGTGATCACGTCGCGGATGTACCCGACCATGCTGACCTCAAAGCTGTCTGGGTTTCCATCCTCGTACAGCACTCCGTACATGCCGCCGATTTTGAGCGCACCGATGGGGCCTAAGTGGTCGACCAGGATCTGGTGACTTTCGCGGATGTGATTGATCACGATGTTGGGGTCGGCTTTGACCGGGATTCGGTAGTTGGGATCGTTTTTGAACAAGCGCGCAGCGGACGCTAGGTAGTCATGCCAGCCCAGCGAGCCGCCTAGGAAATAGGGGTGCAGCGCGGTCGCCATCTCTGAAATCCGAAAGATAGCGCGTGGGTTTTCAAAGACTAAAATGACGCGCACGGTCCCGAGTTGGTAACCTTCGTTTTTCGCGCACATCATCAACTCTGCTTCGCGGATCATTGCGTGAAGGTAAGCGGCCTCTTCTTCGTTTTCGAGCTTGGGTACGTAAAAGACGAGCGCCTCAGGACGCTGCGAATTATGGAACAAGTGCAAGCCAAAATCGAGCAGGTGCAGCGGCAGCGGCTCACCGTCTAAGAGATAGTTTCCATCGGGTATAGCTAAGCCCACAAACCTCTTAATCGGTTTTGAGGTTCCCGTGTTTGCGAGCGCGTACTGTTTGCCCGAAGACTGCTCGATAAAATCGATCTCGCCCGCAAAACAGGCGCGCAGATTCTCTTGAGCTAAGAGCATATTGTCCGCAGTTGGGGTCTTTGAGTCTTCGGAGTCGGCGCCCCAGCGCGGGACCTGTCCGCTCGCCTCGACAAGCTCGGCGACGATCGGATGCTCACCAGGTAACTGGCGATGCAGCGCGTTCATCGCGTTGATCGTCATCTTCGCCGAGTCCGGTGGCCCGAAAAGCGTGACCTGATCGCCCTTGAGAAACTCGGGGATGGTGACCGTCGGCCCATGTGATGAGCGCTCGAAAGGTCCAACGACCAGTCGCCCGCTCGCGTCTTTTTTGCCGATCGCTGTGTGGTAGTCGGCGGCTTGAAATTCGATCTCCTCGTTCGCCTGAGCGCAGGCCGCGGTGGTGGCGTCGAGAAAGGCTCTATCGATTCGTCGTTGGTCTAAAACAGCGCTCAAATGAGGTTGCATTGCGCGGTATAAAGCGCAGACGAAACGCAGCGCGTCATGGGTGAGGACTTGTGGGTATTTGGCTTGAAGCCCTGGACTTAGCGCCAGCCCATCCACCCCATCCACGGGTTCGGATTGGTCGCGCAAAGCCTGCAGCAAGGAGTCGGGAAGAAAGGCTCGGTAGGCGTCGATAGTCGTCATGCTCAGCACATGCCTTTTTTCTGCCTAGGCGCCCAGTGCGTTACTGCTCGAGGTGCTCATCAAGAAACTCAAACTGATCGCGCCAGGCCTGTTTGGCGTTGGCTCCAAAAAATGCCTGGAAGGCGTGAATGGAGCGCGGGTAGATGGTCACACCCCCCGCATTGCCTCGGCGCTCAAGAGCCCGACCAAGGCGTTCGGTGTCACCAAGAATTGGGTCATTGCCCCCGCAGATCGAGAAAATTGGGGGCAGCGGGCGAGCCGTTTTTTGGTCGGACTCAAGCAGCTGCAGAGGGCTCGCTAGACATCCCGGAGGCGAGTCTGCTCGGTAGCCTTCACAGACCAATTTAATCCGGGACCGCATCCAGCGCGGGATCGACTCATCATTGAGGTAGCGCTCGGCGTTGTGCACCTCGAGCATGCCACAAGCTGGCAGTACGGCTTGCGGGCTTGGCTGCGCCTCAAACACAGCCTTTGCCCAGGGCTCGTCGACCTCAAAGCAGCCCACCATCGCGAGCGCGAGCGCAAGGTTTCCGCCCGCCGATTCGCCGGCATAGACCAAGCGACTTAGATCACCGCCGTAGTCTTCGATGTGCTCAAGAGTCCAAAGCAGCGCTGCGCAGACGTCGTCTAGAGCGTTCGGAAAGCGTCCGGCTGGCGTGAGCCTGTAGTTGATGTTGACCACCAAATAGCCAGCCTCAGCGAAGCGCCTCGCCAAGGAGCGGTGGGTATTTTTGGATAAGATGCGAAAGCCGCCGCCGTGAATATAGATCACTACGGGTAATGGGCCTTGAGCGTCTTTGGGCGCGTGAATATCGAGCAGATGGCCCGGGTCTTTGCCGGGTCGGTAGGCGACGTCTTCGGCGATCAATCGGGTGTTCGCTTTTCGGCGCCTGGTGGCTGGGTGGTATTCACCCAAGGCCGAGACGGTCCGAAAGAAGACATCTAAAGCGCGCATGGTGTGCTCTCCTGTCCGGGCTGACTAAAGCGCAGGCGTAGGCAAACGCAACCAGCTTCCTTGCCGCGTGCTCCACAATTCGAAACAATCGTGCAAGGGAGCGCGGGGTTCGATGGACAAACCGGCCATATGGGTTTGGGCTGTGGTGGTCGGTGGGCTCGTTGTGTGCGGTCTGCTGGCGTACGCTCCGCTCGCTGTTCCTGGCGTTGATTCGATCATGTTCCACACGCTTTTTTGGGCTGCTGTTTGCGCTCACCTGATCGAGGCTGTCGTTGTTTGGGTGCTGGCAAAGCGCTCGGGCTTACCGGCGCTCGGGTGGGCGGTCCGGGTGGTTTTTCTAGGCTCGTTTGGGATCCAGTCCTATCTCAAGAGCCAAGGCTCCGAGCGCAACGCCATCGTGCCAGGGTTTAGCCTGTTCTTTGCCGTCCTGGTGCTGCTGTGGCTGGTCTGAGCGGCTAGTTGTAAAACACCAGATAGGCGCGAAGGTTGATGTTGCCCGCGTTGGCAAAGGGCGCTCGCCCGTTGATTTTTGCCTCGTACGATACGGTGGCTTCGCTGCTCGGTGTCACGAGCTCGGTGACGTCGTTGATGTAGGGGATGACCTCGCGCCCCGGGCACCAGCCGGCGCGACCAAACCACCAGGTCCCACCCTGGTTCGGCACGGTGCCTTCGCCGGAGGTTTTGGCGCAGCCGCTTTGATCGCCAACCGATGGGAACTCTTGATCAAAGGTCGTCTCGCCGATGGTGAAGTGGTGCGAGTGAGCGCAGAACTCAGAACAGTTTTGCGCGTCCATGCCATGCCCGGTGGTGACCACGACGAGCTTGGTTTGGGTCGCATCCGCTGGAATCGCCGCCTGAGCCGGTTCGTGCGCGGCGTTGTATTCGGTGTTGAGCGAGCCGCCCGAGAACACCTGGACCAGGCTGCGTGCGGCGACGCCTTTGCCGCGGTTCGAGAGGCGAACCTTGAGCGTAATGCCGGTGGGTTGTTTGTTCCACGAGGGCGCCCACTCATAGCGAACGCTGCGCTCGCCGCCTTCTTGGAGCCAAGCCAAAGCCCACGAGGCGTCCATCACCCAGCGTGACTCGCGGTGGTAGGTGGTGATGATGCGGCCCATCTCGAGCCAGTTCTCATCCGCCTCGTCGCGCAGCCACACGTGCCCGAGGTAATCCCACTCACCGCAGTTGCCGAACTCGGCTCGTGTGCGATCTGGGCACTCCATCAAGATGTCGAATTCCATCGTGTCAAAGCCAGCCATGGTGGCGGCATCGGGCAGCATCAAGGTGCCGTCCGTGTACTGCTCTTGAACCGAGCCATCAAAGACCTGGATCTCGGTGACGGTCTCGGCGTCGAGCCGCTCTTGTCGGGTCGCCTCAAAGTTAAAGTACTGCGCCTCCCAGCCGGCCGAGAAGAGACGAGCCTCCCAAGGCCAGCCTTCCGCGTCGGTGCGCGCTCGGACATCCGCAAGGCCACCAATACCGCGAATCTTTTGAAAGCGGTCGATCGCCCAACCGCGAGCGCCGACCGCGCTTGAAAACATCGAGCCGACCAAGCCGTCCATGGTGTTGGACCCGCCGCGCACCACGTGCAGGTGGTCTGACCAGTGGTCGTAGTCGTCGTCGCTCATACCGTTGAGGACGGTCTCCATATTGCCTTTGAGCGTTTGAATGGCTTGAGTCGCCGAGGCGTTGACGTTGCCTCTTGCGACGAAGAAGTAGTGCACGTTGCGCGGTGAGTTGGTGATCAGCTCGGCGAGATCTGTGGTGAACAGGCTGTTTCCGTTGGATTGAGACAGCGCAATATCGTGGGGCAAGAAGATGTAACTCTCGCAGCCCGTCCAGCGCTCACTCAGGGTGAAGGTCTCATCAAAGGGTAAGGACACACTAAAGTCACCGGCGGGTTGGCGTCGCTGAAAAGCGGTCGGTGCGGTCGCATCAAATGCACGCGCCGGAAGGTCCTGCAGCTCACAAAATGTAGGCGGTGTGACCACCCCAGCGTCGGCGGCGCCAGCATCAGCTGTAGGTTCTGTCACGCCCTCACTAGGGCAGCCTGTTAAGGCGATGGACAGCAAGACAAGTGCGCTCGAACGAATCATGAAGGGTCTCCTGGCAACGACAGCTTACGCCCTTTTTCTTAGAATGCGAGCCGCTTGAATGGTTGCGAGTTGGCTCGAGCGGCACTAAGCGCTTGGCGTGAGCAAGCGAAAGGTTGCCTGTGATGACCGACATTCGGAAGTTAGCCGCTGAGTTTATTGGAACCTTTGCGATGATCTTGGTGGGTTGCGGGGCGATTTCGGTCGAAGCGAGCCAGCCGGGGGTCATCGGTCATGGCGGGGTCAGCCTGATCTTTGGCTTGGTCGTTGGCGCCATGATCTACGCCACCGGTCACATCTCAGGGGCGCACTTTAATCCGGCGGTGACGCTTGGCTTCGCCAGCACCGGTCGCTTTCCTTGGGCTCAGGTGCCGCTTTATACGCTGGCGCAGGTGCTCGCTGCGATCTCGGCGATGGCGGTCCTGAGTTGGGTGCTTCCCGACCACGCCAGCGGCGTGACCGGCACCAGCTTAACCTTGGGTAAAGCGTTTGCGGTTGAGGGGATGATCACCTTCTTCTTGATGTTCGTCATCGCCTCCGTGGCGACCGATCACCGCGCCGTCTCGCAGTTAGCGGGCGTCGCGATTGGTGCGACGGTGACCTTGGGGGCGCTCTTTGGCGGACCGCTTACGGGCGCGTCGATGAACCCGGCGCGCAGCGTAGGGCCTGCTTTGGTCCTCGGTGACATGACCAACTTATGGCTCTACCTCGTCGCTCCCTGCGTCGGCGCCGTCGCCGGCGCCTGGGCGTATCGGTTAATCCGCTGCGATGACCAAGAAGCCGAAGACGTCGACGGGTGTTGCTGAAAGCTAGCGCTGACGTCGAAGCTTTTTAAGGAAGTCTCGGTCGTAGTTGCGCATCAGTTTCGTGAGCCCAGCGTTCCAGGTGTTTTGCGTGCCATCCCAGTAGCGACGCATCCACCACAAGGCGATCTGACCCATGCGCTTATTGCCTGCCTTAGGCGCCGCTCGACCGTTGCAATAGTTGGGGTCCATGACGGCGTGAAAGTTCTTCCATGGCTCATAGGATTTCGCCTGCATCAACCCTTTGTAGACCTTCATCATGCGGTTGCGACAGGTTGCGTTGCGATTGAGCTTGTGCTGCACGCTCGCAAAGTCTCGAGCCAATGGGCGAAGCACTTGGTCGTACACGCGCTTCATGATTTTCGCCTGCGGCTTATTGGATTTTGAATTGGGATTATGTCGCGGAATTGAGTTGGCGAGAAAACGGACAAAGGTTTGGTCGTATTGACCAAACTTTGCGCCGGTCTTGAGGCTTCGTCCTTGCCCCGTTCCGTTTCGGAAGATGCGCTTGTTCGGGTGTTTGGCACGAAACGCTTTTTGAAGTTGGTTCCATGGCAGGACGTTTCTGCGCAGATCGCCCAGAAAAGGACGCAATCCCCATTTTTGATTGGCCGCCAGGTTTTTCGCGTTGCGCTCAGCGCGCTGCAAAACGCCGCTCCAAAACTGCATGGGGTTCAACTTTTGGGGTCCGCCGATCGCCGCTCCTAGGCCGCCGGAGGGACCTTTCTTGTTCGGAGAAAAATTCATGTCACCGGCGCCCTTCAACGAACCGATTTGGTCGAGGACTTTCCCGTTACCCGCGTGCGGATGGGTGAGGACCTGGTACTTGCTCATCACGACGCTGCGGTTGTTGTGGCCTGCTTTGCACCCGCGCGGGACCACGTGTCCGATCAAACCAAAGCGTCCCTGGTGCCTGCCGCGACAAAGCGCAGGGTTGTTGGGGCGCTTTCCGCTGCGGATGGCCGAGAGCTTTTCCATGGTGTTGTGGTTGCGCCATTGCAGCGATGCGCTGTGGGCTCCGGGCGTGGCGATTTGGTATTGATCGTGGCGCAGCTCTTTGGGGCCTCGAGCCGTGTGACAGCGTGCACCAAAGGTATAGCCGGTGTGCCAGCGCTGCGGCATGCGCTTGCGGCAAACATAATACACTTTAGACCCCGACGCGCCGCCGGCGATGGCGACTGCGGGCATCGGTTTGCCCATGCGGTGAGGTTTCCAGTTGATGGCGCTCGCCGAGGCTTGGCTAGCCAGCATCGTCAGGGAAGCGATGAGGGAAAGACGGATCATGGGGAGCTCCTTGTGGGGCGATTAACGCCGCCTGGGTCAATCCGATTCAATCTTGGGCGATGCCATCATCGATAAAGCGACGCACTTGATCAATGGCGATGCGACTCTGCTCGCCTGTGTCGCGGTCGCGCACGGTCACGGTTTGGTCGGTGAGCGTGTCGTGGTCGACGGTAAAGCACCAGGGCGTACCCGCCTCGTCCATGCGGGCGTAGCGCTTCCCGATGCTCTGTTTTTCATCGAGCTGGCAGATGTGGTTCTTGCGCAGGTCCATGTACAGGTTCTGGGCGATCTCCGGCAGGCCGTCTTTGCGCGTGAGCGGGAAGATGCCGGCCTTGATCGGCGCTAGGCTTGGGTTAAATCGCATCAGCTCGGGCGAGGGGCGGCTCTCGTCGACATCGTAAGCCTCGATGAGCAGCACCAGCACGCCACGGGTCAGCCCCGAGGCGGGCTCGATCACGTGCGGCACAAAGCGCTCACGCGTCTGCGGGTCAAAGAACTCCATCTTGGTGCCGCTGTGTTCTTGGTGCTGACTCAAATCAAAGTTGCCACGATGGGCGACGCCCTCGAGCTCACCAAAACCATCCGAGAAGGGGTAGGCGTACTCGATGTCGTAGGTGCCAAAACCATTTTTGGAGTAATGTGCTAGCTCGTCGTCGCCGTGCTTGCGCAGGATCAGGTTCTCGTCGCGCACGCCGAGCGATTTCCACCACTCGAGCCGTTGCTGGGTCCAATATTCAAACCAGGTGCCTGCTTGGTCGGGGGGGCAAAAGAACTCCATCTCCATCTGCTCGAACTCGCGGCTGCGAAAGATGAAGTTGCGCGGCGTGACCTCGTTGCGAAACGACTTGCCGACCTGGGCGATCCCGAAGGGCATCTTGACCCGGCTGGTGTCGAGCACGTTTTTGTAATTCAAAAAGATGCCCTGCGCCGTCTCGGGGCGCAGGTAGGCGACGTTGTCCTCGCCGCTGGTGGCGCCGACAAAGGTCTTGAACATCAGGTTGAATTCACGCGGCTCGGTCAGGCTGCCTGGCTCGCTGGCGTCGGGCCCGACGATCAACGCGTAGGCGCTCAGGTCCAAATCAATAAGCGATACGGTCTCGAACAAGTCACTAGCGGGGCGTCCGCGCAGCGCCTTTTTCAGCTTTTTGGCGATCGCGTCTTCGTTGCCTTCGACGAAGGCATAGCTCGGGTGCACGTCGGCGCCTTCTTTGGGGCGGTAGACCAAGATGTGGTCCGCCCGGTAGCGGCGCTTGCTCTGGCGGCAGTCGACCATCGGGTCAGAGAACCCGCCGACGTGCCCGCTGGCTTCCCAAGCTTTAGGGTTTTGAATGATCGAGGAGTCCAGACCCACGATGTCGAGCGGTATACCCTCAGGTCCGATCGGTGGGCACTCGACGAGATCGCGCCACCAGCGATCGCGTAGGTTGTTTTTGAGCTGAGCGCCCAAGGGGCCGTAATCCCAGAAGCCGTTAATGCCGCCGTAGATTTCTGATGCCGGAAAGACGAAGCCTCTGCGTTTGCAAAGGGACACCAGTTTTTCCATCAACTCACTGCCTTGCGGTCGTGCCATGCGGCCTCCAACTTCGGTGGTCTGCCTACTCAACTGAAGGCTAGAGAACAACAGCCTTTGGCACGACCTACGCTGGTGCCTGGCGCCGAAAGCGCCTAGGGCTTGGCCATGAACTTTCCAGCCCTAGCGAATTTACCCCCTGTCCCGAGCGAGTCCGTGACCGTTCATGTGCAGCGCGCGGCCCTCAAACCTTTGCGCCAGGGTCACCCTTGGCTCTTTGACGGCGGCATCGCCAAGGTCAGTAAAGAGGTCCCTGCGGGCGCCGTCGCGGTCATTTTTGACGACAAGCGCAAAATGGTCGGCCTGGGGCTTTATGACCCTGATCACCCGATCCGGGTTAAGATGCTGCTTCGCCGCGGCGGCGTGCCGATCAACGAGGACTTCTTTGCAGGGCGGGTTGAGCAGGCGATCGCGCTGCGCGAGCCGCTGCACAGGCAAAAGACTGACGGCTACCGCTTGATCTACGGCGAGAGCGATGGGCTGCCCGGGCTGGTCGTTGATCGCTACGCCAAGACGGTGGTGATCAAACTCTACAGCGCCATCTGGTGGTCGCGTTTAGCGCAGGTGGTGCCCTCGCTGATGCGTCTGACCAAAGCCCATCATGTGGTGCTGCGCTTGAGTCGAGCGCTCAAGTCGCAAGCCGCACAGTTTGGTTTGAGCGATGGTCAGGTGCTCAGCGCGAAGCCCTTGCCCGATCACATGACCTTTCAAGAGAACGGTTTGTCCTTCGAGGTCGATGTCCTGCGCGGGCAAAAAACCGGCTTCTTCTTGGACCAACGAGACAACCGCAAACGCGTCGAAGCGCTCAGCCAGGGCAAGTCGGTGCTCAACGTCTTCTCCTACACCGGCGGGTTTTCGCTCTATGCGGCGCGCGGCGGCGCTACCGAGGTGACCAGCTTGGACTCGAGTCGTCCGGCGTTGGAAGCAGCGGAGCGCAATTTCAAACTCAACCCCGAGCTCAATTGTGCACATGAGATCATTTGCGGTCATGCTTTTGCTGAGATGAATGCGCTGATCGATGCGAAAAAAACCTACGACGTGATCGTGATCGACCCGCCCTCGTTTGCGCGCAAAGCCATCGAGGTCGAAGCGGCGCGTAACGCGTACGGTCGACTCACCAAGCTCGGGCTCGCGTTGCTCGCCCCGGGCGGCACCTTGGTCCTCGCCTCCTGCTCGAGCCGGATCACCATGGACGACTTCGTCGCCATCAACCAACGCGCCGCCAGCCAGGTGAGCCGCTCGCTGCGGATCTTAGAGCGCTCAGAGCACGCGCTCGACCACCCCGTCGACTTCGCCGAGGGCGCCTATTTGAAGTGTCTGATCACGACGGCGTGATGGGTGCTCGCGGTTGACTTACAGCGCATAAAACTACCAACTTGAATATCGATGAAGTCACGGTCGTTCCTTAGGACAACCCATGGCTGAGGTGATAAGGAGAGAGTCGATGCGTTTCTTGATGATCGTTGCCGCGCTTGGCTTAGCGATGCCAGTGAGCGCTCAGTCCAAGCTGAGCTCGAAACAACGCAAACGCGACGCTTTTAGCGAGCTCAACGCTAAGCGTAAGACCGATCAAGGCAGCGACGCAGGTTTAGCCTTACGCTTCTTTGATGCGCTGACCGGTGAGCCTTTGCGTGGCGCCAAGGTCTCTGCGGATGGCGAATCGGTAATGACCAACGGTGAAGGGCGGGCGCTGCTCAAGTGGCCGGCAAAGCTGAACAAGCGAGAAGATCGCCGCATCGTTCGAGTCAGCAAGAGCGGCTACGTGACCAGCGACATTGAGGTTCATTTTATGGCGGGAACGATCTTTAATAACCGCTTCTCGATCTCACCGGCTTTATCGCCAGATCGTCTGCGTGTGGTTCTGGACTGGGGTTCATCGCCGGCCGATTTGGATGCGCATTTGATCAAACAAAAACGAGGCCGCAAGCAGTACCACATTAGCTATCGAGAGATGAAATCATGGCGTGATGTGGCTCGTCTTGACCGAGACGATACTGACGCCTTCGGGCCCGAAACGATTACAATTGATCGTGTTGATGCGCGCGGTGACTACACCTTTGTGGTCCATGACTACACCAACCACCACACCTCAAATGCCGCCGATATGTACAAGGCGCGTGCGACCGTGCAGCTGTATATGGACGGTCAACTCAAGGCTCAGTTTC
>JBDQPD010000178.1:0-4092 GCA_040260805.1 Myxococcota bacterium
GCCTGGAGACGATCTCTGCCCTTATCCTTCGTCATCTACGTGATCAAGCGGAGCAGTTCTTAGGACGCTCCACGGCTAAAGCAGTGATTACGGTTCCCGCCTACTTTGACGATAACCAGCGACAAGCGACACGGCGCGCCGGGCAGATGGTCGGGCTTGAGGTCCTTCGAATTGTCAACGAACCGACGGCGGCTGCATTTTCCTATGGATACGGTGGAAACCGCTCGCATCGGATCGCAGTCTTTGACTTAGGCGGTGGGACCTTTGACGTCTCCATACTGGAGCTTGGCGAGGGCGCTTTGGAGGTTCTAGCGACCGGAGGAGACACCTTCTTAGGTGGTGACGACTTCGATCAAATTATTGCGGACCAAATGGCGCAAGCCGTGATCGCCCAAACCGGGCGAGATCCACGATCAGATGCTGCGGCTCGGCAGCGGCTTTTAGCCGAGGCTGAACGCGCTAAATGCGTCTTATCAGAGCACGAAGAAGCAGACCTTGATCTGAGCGCCCTAGCCGGCGTGCCCATGCATACACGGATCACGCGGATTCAATTTGATGCATCGATTGAACCCTTCATCGAGCGCTGTCTTGGGCTGTGCAACCAAACCCTGAGTGACGCTGGGTTGCACGTCTCTGAAATCGATGGGGTGGTGATGGTGGGTGGCTCCACCCGTATTCCGGCGGTCCGGGAAGCCGTCACGCGATTCTTTCGTCGACAACCTGACCAAGGCATCGACCCAGATTTGGTGGTCGGTGTGGGCGCGGCGCTCTACGCGGAGCAGCTCGCCCAGCCCTCCAACCACAAACGACTCTTACTCGACGTCACACCCATGACGCTGCGCTTAGCAACGGTCGGTGGCTTTACCGAACCGATCATCCAGCGAAATGCGCCGATTCCGACGGAGCGAAGCCGCCTTTTCACCACCGCCAGGGATCATCAAGAGATGGTCGTTTTGCGCGTCTATCAGGGCGAGGAACAAGCCGAAGAGGACAACACACTGCTTGGGGAGTTCGTCTTTGGACCCCTCCCAAAGCGTCCTCGTGGAGACATTGAGATCACCGTGACCTTTGCCATCGACACCGATGGGTTGGTTCAAGTCACCGCTCAAGACCGAGCAACAGGTCAAGCTGCAGTCGGTCGAATCAATCTGTCCGTCGCGGGACAAAGCGATCAGACAGACCCTGCAAATCTTCCCGCCGCCCGCTCATGACCGACGCGTTTGCACAATGGCGAGAACAAGTCCTCGCTACCGCTCAGCGCCTCGATGAAATCGATTACTTTCGACTCCTTGGCTGTGCGCCAGATGCAGGACCTGCTGATCTTCGTAAGGCCTTTCGACAGCTTGCGAACAACTACCACCCGGACCGTTTCGTTGGTCAAGACGAAGGCTTATGCCGTGCGCTCGAAGCGATTTACCGACGAATCACTGAAGCCTACGCGGTGCTCCGAGACCCTGCTGATCGGTCAGCTTATCGGGCGGGCCTTGATCAGGGGCTGACGCGCTACGACCCGGATCAATCGCAGCAAGCGCTGCAGCAATCACAAAATGCTCAGCAACCCGGCTCAAGCGCCGAGGGGCGTCGTCATTACGAACGGGCTCAAAGCGCTTTGGCGCGCGGCGACCGCTTCGGAGCCCAAGAAGAAATAAGGATGGCGCTCTTGTTTGAGCCGAGCGAACCCGCATTCCTGAATTTGGCAAAGGACTTGCAGGGCAGTTGACCGACGTTAGTGTCTGGCCCATGAAGGGCACTAGAGGCGAGAGGTTTGCATGAAAATTCTCCGGATTTTGCTCGCCTTTGTGCTTCTTGGGGCTGCGCTTTTAGCGCTCTCGGCTCAGCGCCAAGGGTTCGGCGCTTTAGCCGCTCAGTCCGTGTACTTAGCGGCCTTAGCATTGCTCATCATCGATCGCGTCATGATGGTTCGCAAAGAACGTGTCGCAAACGGTCGAGCGCTGATCCAGGTCGGTATCGGGATCTTGATCGCCAGCCTCTTGTTCTCCCCTGATTTTGCTAATTTCACTCGAAATAAAGACCTCGGCTTGGATCATGCTGAGGTCGTAAAGCTGACTAAAAGCTCCGATCGCACGGTCCGTATCATGGCGCTTGAGCTCTGCTTGCAACGCCGGATCTTCAAGGCCTGCAGATCCGCTTTAGAGATCGCCGCCGAAGACGATGATTCGGGCATTAAACTACTGGGCGAAACCGGCCTGCGCGGGCGCTCGAGGTTGCGCCGATGAAAATGCTGGTGATCGGGCAAGTGGCCGCGGTCTTGGTGACCGGAATCGCTCTGAGATGGGTGTGCGCTGTTCAGGGAGTGGGTCAGGATCAGCTTATGCTGATCGATGGCGCCGTCGTCGCTCTAGCGCTCGCTGCACTCGCTCATGGGCTTGGGCGTATCATCGCTCCATACGAGCTCATTAGACGACGGGTAGCCGAGGCCGTGCGCGCTAAAAACCCACGCGCCGTTAACGTGGACGGCTTCGCCCCGCAGCGAGACCTCGCCCGCGAAATTGATACGCTGATGAGGTTGCTTGAAGAGCGCATGGAAGATCCAAACCTTGGACCGGTCTACCTGCATGGAGGCACCCGCTCAGGTGAGCGAGCCGACACTTTTGTCGAAGATGATACGCCAGCAGAAGAGCCGCTCGAGCCTGGCGATATCAGCCAGCCTGAGGTGCTCCCTTACAGCGAATCTGAAGTTCCTTTGCCCGCTGACCCGATCTTAGATTCGGTGGCGCCGCATGAGCCTTTTCGGGAGCTCTTTGTCAGCTATGTTCAAGCATTGCGCCAAGCTGAGCGACATGAAGAGGTCAGTTCGTACACCGAGTTTACCGCAGCCTTAGACGATGTCCGCGAAGCGCTGCTGTCAAAACATCCCGGGTATGACGTCCTATTTTTCTTGAGCGAAGGACCGCAGATTAAGCCTCGTCTCGTACCCGCTGTTACGCCGGGGACCTGAATCTAGAGCCTTACGATCCGCTGTTTACCCAAGACATGACGGTCTAAATCAACACGTAGAATACCTTTAGGGTGGCTGAGTTCAGCCCTCCACAAAGGGCGTGACTTGTCTTCGCCAACCCACATGCGAACTCGATAACTCTTTCGTCCTCGCTTCAAAAATAGGTCCACTCGCCACGTCTTGATGCTGCCCGCTGCGGTTTCAATCGTCTCTCGTCCAACCACTCGTCCACGCAGACGATTAAGCCCTGAATAGGCATACATCCGCAGACACACGCGCTGCCCCTCTTTGAACTGAAGATCGCGCATACCGTAGATCAACTGGACCGGATCGATCAGCTCACCGCGAAGAATTCCAGCTTTACGGCGCTTGCCCTTTTCGTGCTGAAACCGAATCACCCCACCGTTGCGAATGGCGCGATCAGAAATCACACCTTTGGACTCGTTGAGGTTCGATCGATAAAATCGACTCTGCTGCGAGCGAGGATCGAGCAGCGACAAAAACTTGCCGGCTAGGTCGGTCGCGAAGGCAGCGTATGCGTTGGTCTCTAGATCCGCTCGGATCGGATAACCGACTCCATAAGGGGTCCGCTCAAGCGAGCCGAGCTTTAGATGCGCTCGCCCAGCAGAAACCCCGCCAAACTTCATACGATAGCTAAGCTCTTCGCCAGCCGCATAAGGAAGCGCCGCTCCAGCCTCTCGATGCATACCGCAAGGAGCGGCAACAGCGGGTAGAGCAGTGAGCGTAGATAGCAGAACAAGGCCACAAAGCGTTCGCATCTCGACCTCCATTCGTCAGCGGGTCACACCCCAACAAAACGCAGAATCGCTGGCTCTATTCAAACGACCACACCGCGCATCGATTCTGCCCCTCGCATGTCGAGCCCCCAGAACCGCTGAGATTCGATGGCTTGCTCGCAAAGCATCAACCGCCCATCGAGCGCAAAAATGCCGTTCTTTCTCGCCGAATCAACCCACGGTGTGGTGCCTTGGACGCGGTAGACCAGATCCCAATGACTGGGGCCTCCAACCCTCGCGGACTCGAGCGGTAAAGGGTCCTGCTCTGAACCCCCCAGCGGGGTGGCGTTGACGACCAAGACTTGATCGGCGAGTAATTCGTGGCGCTGCTCGAAC
>JBDQPD010000185.1:0-3655 GCA_040260805.1 Myxococcota bacterium
CGATCACCTTCGGCACGAAGGACCGCCGACTCTTTATCGCCTTCCGCCTCAAGGATCGAAGCGCGGCGGTCACGCTCAGCGCGCATCTGTTTCTCCATCGCCGCACGAATCTCTTCGGGCGGCTGAATGTCTTGGAGCTCGACACGGTTCACTTTGACGCCCCACTTGTTGGTGGCGTCTTCAAGCAAGTTTCTCAGCGTGCCGTTGATGGTGTCGCGGCTGGTTAGCGTCTTATCAAGATCCATATCACCGACAACATTACGCAGACTCGTTTGCGTAAGCTTTTCAATCGCATCGGGAAGATCTTGGACCTCATAAACGGCTTTGACCGGGTCGGTGATCTGGAAATACAGCACGGCGTTGATCATGATCTGAACGTTGTCCGCCGTGATCACGCTTTGGCTTGGGAAGTCGTACACCGTTTCACGCAGATCAATGTCGGTGACCGCCTTCTTCAGATAGACCGCCTGACCTGCATGACCTTCGAGCGTGAACCGCCAGATGATCTCGCGTGGCTTGTCGACGAAGGGCCAGATGATGTTGATGCCGCTCTCAAGGGTCGTGTGGTATTTACCCAGGCGCTCAACGATAATGATCTTACTGTGCTGAACGATTTTGATGCCTTTGGCAGCAAGAACGATGACCACGGCGACAAGAATACCAACAACACTGAGCATCTGAGCTCCCCAACTGTGAGGGGCGATCGTAGCGGGGGTCCTGCATTTTGAAAACCACCGGCGATTAAGTTGCCCTTTGCCGAGCGTGTCAGAGGGGTCCCTTATCCTGTTCTTACCGAAGGAGGGTGTATGTGGTTTGTTGGTCGTCGTTCCCGGGTCGTTCGCTGTCGAGGCGCTGAGCGCCCTTTCGTTTTGGGTGTTCGACAGCTGCCGAGCGAGTGGATTCGTCAAGAGTTGCCGATGGGTCTGACCGAATCTGAAGCTTTACGGCACGCCAAACGACAGGCTCGTCGGCGCGGGCAGCGCTGCAGCTTGCAAACACCGACCGGTCGGATGTTTTGGTTCAGCGCCAGCGGGCGCTTAGTCGGTTCAAGTCGCTCGAAGGCCTAGTGCCAAATCCCGACGCCGAGTCCGGCGTTTTGATAATCGGTGGCGACGTCCACCACCACGCCTAGGCGAAGGTTCAAAAGGGCGCGGATATGCAGCTCCATACCGCCGGTCGCATGCCATTTGCCTTTGCAATCAAGCCTGCGGCACGGCTCGTAGTAACTCCCCCCGCGCACCACGAGACGATCGGGGATGATCTCGGACTCTGCTCCGACTCGAAGACTCCATGATGCGTCTGAACCGACCTCTACGCGTTTATTTTTGAGGTATCCCGCTGGGGCCAAGCTGTTGTGGGTTGGGGCGGTCATGACGAGATCTGCTGCCACCAGGAGATGCCTGCGCTGACTTGGGGTTAGGCGAGCTGACTGACCGGGCTTTGGTAACTGATTAAATGGACGCGGCCCCCATTGATAGCTGGCTCCTAAACCGAATTGGACCGGCGCGCGCAGGCTCTCGGGCATAAAGTCGATTTGGGCTGCATTGGGAGATCCGGTAGGCGCCGTTGAGCGCAGCGGCCCGACCAGTTTCAGCCCGACTCGATAGGGTTGATGAAGAGGTGTCCACAAAGCACCGGCAATCACATCTACGGAGTCGCTTTCGACGAGTTTTTGACCTGGGCTGTAGCCACCTTCAGGAGTTGGCTCTCGATCGACCAAACTGAAGCCCCTCAAGTTCGCTACAACGCCCCAGTGCCAGACACCACGCGCTTGAGTTCGAGCAAAACCAAACCCTGTGGAGCGCCTCTTGATGCTCGCCTCGGGTGAATCCGTTGAGCCTTGGTGTTTGAAGATCAAGGTCCTTTGCGTCATGTGCAGGCCGAAGCCCATCTCATCCCACTTCAGGTTCAAACCGCCTTGAGAGAAGCGACGTCTGATCATGACGTCGCTGCTCTCGTTGGCTGACTTTGCGGTTTGATTGCTCAGCGACCCAGAGGCGATGTCCCAATCGAAGCGTTTGCTGCGCGCGTGCCAGGCTCGGGTCGTGAAGGCTGCGGGTTGAAACAGGTGTCCGGCGGCTCCCTCACCAATGCCGATAAAGGCCCCGCCCATACCCAGGACCGCTCCACTTCCGAGAACAGCTCCGCTGAAGTCTTCCATGTTCGATGACGCATCGACGGGATGAGGCGCTAAGCCGGCAGTGATGACCAGCAGGAAGGATAGACGAGAGGGCATTTTACACCGAGCGCATGACTCGCTGCGGGAAGGGGATCTCGATACCGGCTTCGTCAAAGGCATCTTTGATCCGCCGCTGGAGCTCGCGACTCACCGCCCACTGAGCGCCTGGTACCGTCCGAACAATACACCGGACATTGACGCTCGAATCAGCGAGCTCGACCACCCCGAGATAGGCAGCGGGTTCATCCATTTGACCCTCGAAGTTCGGATCATCGAACAGAGTTTGACCCACCGAGTTCACCACGTCTTCAACCATCTGCAGGTCAGAGTCGTAGCCGACCCCGACCGTCAGGACGACGCGCGCCCAATCGCGTGTCCTGTTCGCCACCGAGTCGATGCTGCCATTGGGAATGACATGGAGCGTACCATCATACTGACGAATCCGAGTCGATCGCAGGTTGATCTTTTCGACGGTTCCTGTGTTGCCCCCAATCGTGACCACATCACCGACAGCGAATTGGTTTTCGATCAGGATAAAGAAGCCGTTGACTACATCTTTGACCAGGTTCTGCGAGCCAAAAGAGACGGCCAAACCTAGGATGGCTACGCTGCCCACGATCGGTCCCGTGTTGACCCCGATGACCTCTAAAGCCGTCAAAATAGCGACCGCATACGCGGTGACCTTTGCGATGCCTCCAAAGACCGCTGCAATCGTTCCAGCCCGCTGCTCAGCCTGGCTCGTGTGCTCGTCGTCGCCGTCATCAGCGACATGCTGTAGCGCGTTGGATAAACGAGCGATGACTCGCAAGGCGAGCCGCAGCAGCAGCCAGATACCGAGTAAGGACAGCAGCACCTTCCAGAGCGATTCCGACAGCCATCGCTTCGCTGTTGCGGTGATCGCATCGGACCACCCTTCAAGGCTGCTGCTCGCTTCGAGGTCCGACTTGAGCTCAAGGATCTTCGCCTTTCGGTACGCAATTTGGCTGTTCGCGAGGGTCGCCTCGATGTCCAGGCTACGGATTCGGGTGCGCGCAAGCTGACCTTCCTTTTGGATTTTCTGTGCCTTCTGCGCTGAGGCTTTGGCGATCGGGCGCCACAGCAGCGCCCAAGCGGCGTCTTCGCTGCCCGCTTGTTGTGCCGCCAGATTGGTTTCGACCCGAGCAAGCTCGACATCTTTTTGAACCGCCTTGAGTAACCTTGAGGCGGCTTGTTTTTGACTCTCGATCATCGCCAGAGCTTGTTCCGCTCGCAGAGTGCGACGCTCCTGCATGTCGAGCTCATACTCCAAGCCCTCGATCATCGCCTGGCGTTGTTTAAAGGGGCTGAGCTCAGCAGCCTCCGCAGGGTTCGAGTTCGACTTTTGGCTCGCTTCGGTGACTGAAGCCTCCAGCCTCTTCTCGACCGCGTCGCGCTCCATCTCAATGGCAGCTAAGTAGACGTCCTGATTCGCCATTTTATCGCTGGCGAGCTGAGCCC
>JBDQPD010000199.1:0-2646 GCA_040260805.1 Myxococcota bacterium
GGCGATGGCCCTACCTTCCCAAGCAATGACGGCCTCAGCCGCGCCCAATCTGGCGCCGGTGTTGTGATGTCTTAGCCCCGAAACCTCATATAAGAATCTCGTATCCGGGTTTTCTCCGTTGCGCTCCAACACCCAGTCAACCGTTTTCAAACGAGAGCGCGGCTCCCGCAAGGGGCCCATCGGGAGTAATCGACCGTTACCCAACCCCCGCTCAGCATCCAAAACAACCACCTCAAAGCTTCGAGGCATGCTGTAATGCTGAAGCCCGTCATCTGAAAGCACCATGTCGACCGGGTGCTGTGCAAGCAGGGCCTCAACCGCTCTTCTTCGATCACTGTCGACCACGACTGGAACACCCGTATTGCGCGCTATCAGTAGCGGCTCGTCTCCCGCCAGCGCGGCGGATAGATCACCAGTCACAAACAAGGGCCCATCACTCCCAGTGCTACCGTACCCCCGGCTCACCACGCCCACTGTTTTGCCTTTTGCTCTCAATGCCCGAATCAACGCCAGGATGACCGGCGTTTTCCCCGATCCCCCGACTGTAATGCCTCCAACAACCACAACCGGCTTGACCAATGTAGCCGGCGGGGCATTTAGAAATCGCCGTCGACGCCTGGCGACCACCCAGGAGACAGCAAGACTTAGCGGCCACAAAAGCCACAGCCACCACGCGCCGCCATACCACGCCCGGGTGACACCCTGCTCGAGTCGCTGCATCAGCATTCCGTGCAAGGCCATTACCCCTCGGTTGTACCTTGCCGATACATGCTGGCGTAGAGCGCGCTAGTGGACAGCAATTCCTGATGAGAGCCCTGCGCCAAGATCTGACCTTGGTCGAGGAGAATGATGCGATCAGCATTTTCGATCGTTGACAGCCGATGGGCGATAACCAGCGTGGTGCGTTGATCAGCGCTGCTTTCTAGCGCGTCTTGCACCGCGCGCTCGGACTCGCCGTCGAGCGCCGATGTCGCTTCATCCAAAACTAGCACGGGAGCTCGTTTGAGCAGCGCTCTAGCGATCGCCAGCCGCTGACGCTGACCTCCCGAAAGACCCGCGCCCTGATCGCCAAGCACAGTATCCAGACCCGCCGGCAGGCGCTCGATAAACTCCATCGCATGAGCACGACGCGCTGCATCGATTACGTCATCGTAGCTTGAATCACTTAGGGAGCCAAAGGCGATGTTATTGCGCACGGTGTCGCTGAACAGTTCAACCGTCTGCGAGACCACGGCAAACTGGCGCCGATAATCCCTAAGACGATATTCATCAATGATCAGATCATCCAACCTGATTTCTCCTGCGTCCGGTGCGTAAAACCGAAGCAAGAGCTGTGCAAGCGTCGACTTGCCACTACCAGAGCGCCCCACCAACGCCACAGTTTCTCCGGGGGCAATCTGGAACGATACGTTTTTTAGCGCCTGAGTCTCCACGCCGGGATACCGAAAGCTGAGGTTTTCAACCTCCAGAAGACCACGCGCTCGACCAATAGGCGTCGTGCCACGATCAACTTCACTGGGCGTGTCCAGCTGGGCAAACACATCCTCCGCAGCAGCCAGGCCACGCTGAACAATACTTTGGATGCCGCTTAGGGTTTTTACGGGCTTTCCCAGCTGCGCCGCTGCCGTAATAAACGCCACCAACGAGCCCGCCGAAAAACCCGCAAGGATTGTTGGATCCAGCGAGAACCAGAACAGCGCCCCAAGTGCGAACGCGAGCAAGGTTTGAATGACGGGGGTAGATATGGCCTCAACCAAAGCCAGCTTAAGGCTCTGGTTGCGGTTAAACAAACTCGCATTGCCGAACCGCTTAATCTGATTGCTCTCACCGCCAAAAATGCGCAGCACGTCAAAGGCACCCAAAGACTCACCGCTTACCTGCGTGACTGAGCCCATCGAATCCTGTATGCGCCGGCTATACCGTCTAAAGTGACGACCAACAATCACCACCACCAGGCCTATCGCCGGCGCGACGGCAAAAAAGATCAAACTCAACTTCCAATTGAGATACAACATGTAGGACACAAGCGCGATGATGGTTAGTCCCTCTCTCAGAATGACTTTCAGCGCATCGCTAGCGGCGCCCGAGACTTGCTCAACATTGAACGTCAACTTGCTAATCAAGGTCCCGGTACTGTGCTGGTCGTAATAGGTTTTTGGGGCGCACATCAAAGTAGCAAATAACTCAGTACGCAAAGTATGAACCACCGATCTGGCAACGATATTCATAAAGTAGTTGCCGACGAAATAACCCATCGCGCGACCGAAGGACAACACCAAGGCGGCAATAGGCACAGCAAGTCGAGCATAATCGAGGGCATCTTTGTCACCCGGAGGCCACACCCAGTGCGCGGCGCTCGCGACCAGGCCCAGAGACACCGTTGTAGATTCCCCGAGCGAGTCCAGCAGAAATTGGGTCAGATCGGCGAGCAGCACATTGCCAAGTGAATAGATCAGGAAGCCGAAGACGCTAACCACAAAGACAAGAGTGTGTGGTACCACATAACCCAGCAAGCGCTTATAGAGCACCAAATCGCCTTGACCGCTCGTGCTCTCCGAACCTGTCATGGCTCAGGCGCCTGAGTGGCGATAGTGACCTGCTCAAAACCAAGCACTTCCGCGGCGTCAAGCGCACTCACCACATACC
>JBDQPD010000042.1:0-26674 GCA_040260805.1 Myxococcota bacterium
CGCCGAGACTGACGATAACGATGCGGGCGCTGCCGCTACAGACGCTGGCGTTGCCGCTGTCGATGCGGGCGCTGCGGCTGCTGATACGGGCGCAACCCCTGCCGAAGACGCAGGTCCCGTCGAGCCTGATAACTTTTGCATCAATGATTCGGACGCTGCTGCGGTCGCAGCCACCTACGGCGATGATGAGCAAACTACAGCCTCGATCGCCAGCTCGTGCGGCCTAGCCTGCTTCCAGCAGCTGGGCATGGGGATCACCAACGAATGCGTGGTCGACTGCATGCGCACCGCCACCGAAGGCGCGATCTCTGATCAGTGCCTGGGTTGCTTTGGTGGCAGCGTGATGTGCACCGCTCAAAACTGTGCGCTGACCTGCGCAGCCGACCCGAGCTCGGACGCTTGCCTGGCTTGCCAGTGCGGCGGCAACGCTTCGGGAACGAACTGCTTTGATCAGTACTCTGCCTGCTCGGGGCTTCCGTCGAGCTTCGACTGCGAATGATCTAGAGCGTCAGCTAAAACCTATGAAAAGGGGCATCACTCGATGCCCCTTTTCTTTGTTTTGAGGTAAGTCACTGAGCATGAGTTTGGTGGAACTTTGGCACAGCGGGGCGCCGCTTTATCAGGCGGGGTTAATTGGCGTTGCGGCGTTTGGCGCAGCGGCTTTTGTGCTCTTGTTCTTTGTCTCGGCCCCGTACGGCCGTCATCACCGCCCAGGCTGGGGTCCTGCGATCTCTGCCCGATGGGGCTGGGTGGTGATGGAGGCGCCAAGCTTTATCGGCTTTGCGGCTTTGATCATCGTCTGCAACCCGGCTGCGTGGGCGTGGTGCGTTGGGGCGCTTTTTCTTCTTCATTATCTCTACCGTGCCTTTATTTTTCCGTTTCGGATGAAGGGTGGGGGAAAGCC
Source organism: Myxococcota bacterium (assembly GCA_040260805.1). Lineage (GTDB taxonomy): Bacteria > Myxococcota > UBA4151 > UBA4151 > UBA4151 > CACGMS01. The sequence continues at coordinate 905 of JBDQPD010000042.1, forward strand.
TAAACCTTTACTGACCGTTCTGCTTGCGGTGGTGTTTAATTGCGTCAACGGCGCCGCAAATGGCTACGATCTAAGCCGCGTCGGTGACCCGTCCTGGGCTTGGGTTGGTCTCGGTGTGGTGGTGTTCGCGCTCGGCGTGGCGATCAATCACCACTCGGACGCTGTGCTCTTGAGCCTGCGCGGCCCTGGCGAGACAGGATATAAGATCCCTCATGGTGGTCTGTATCGACTGGTCTCAGCGCCTAACTATCTCGGCGAAATCATCCAGTGGACCGGGTTCGCCATCGCCGCCGCCACGCCCGCCGCCGTTTTGTTCGCGGTCTTTACGGTCTGCAACCTGATGCCACGCGCTCACAGTCACCATCAGTGGTATCAGCAAAAGTTCAGCGATTATCCCAAAGCGCGTAAGCGGCTTATCCCTTGGGTTTGGTAAGCGCTTGCCCGATACGCCGACCCGAAAACACACAATCGGCGATACTGAGTCCGGACACGTATTGGCGAGAGCACACCCCTAGCGCGGCTCGCCCGGCTGCGTAGAGCCCTTGGATCGGTGTGTTGTCCTTCCTGAGGACCTGCCCGCTGGCTTCATCCACGACCAAGCCACCTAGGGTGAGCGTGGGTAGGGGAAACCACTTGGACGTGATCGAGCAATCGACGGCTCGAAAGGGTCCTTGGGTGAGCTGTGCGCGAAAGTCGTCGGGTTTACCCATGGGGTCGCTGCCCAACTCGTTGTAGTCTTTGACCGATGACGACAGCGTCTCCGGATCTATTTTAAGCTGCGCCGCTAAGGCGTTTAGACTCTGTGCTTTGCGCGCCCCAAACCAGAGGTTGAGCAAGGCTGGAGCGGTTTGGAACCAGTGCGTTTTTCCGCGGCCGAGTTGGCTGCGCGTGGACCGAACCAGTTGGTCATCCAGAATCAGATAGGCTTGACCTTGAGCCTGCTCGACGATGGCTTCGCCCAGCGCCGCGCCATAGAGCGCTTCGTTGACGAAGCGTTTGCCTTGAGCGTCCACCAAAATCCCTTGAGCGAAGCTGAGCGGCGGATTGATGAACCGCCACGCTGAGATTCGATTCATCGCCTGGGTTTGACCGCCCATCGCCTCACCCATAGCGATTCCAGAGCCGTCGCAGCCGACGGTGCCAAGCGGCATGCCGCGCCGATAATTTGGAGCCTCGCTGCGCACTCGTTTTCGATTGTAGATAAAGCCACCGCTGGTCAACGCGACGGCGTCGGCTTTGAGTTCCAAGTCCTGCGCAAAGCGTCGGTGTAGCCGGTCACCGAGCCGGCGCAATCGTCGAGCCCAGCGCGGCACGTACGGGTTGATCCGAACGGCCCAGCGCTCAAGCGCAAGGTGAAGGCTCGCGGTCAGTCCGGGTTTGAGGTGCCGAACCGCTAGCCCCGTCACCGCGTCATCATCGCCGATTAGGTGTCCGGCTCGAGTGTTCGCTAACAGGGTAACCCCGGCTGCTCGCGCAGCGGACTTAAGGGGGCTAAAGAAGTTGGCGCCGGGCAAGCCTTTACCGACCGCTCGATGACCTCTTGGCGCCGGTCGAGCAGCCTCTTTGAAGGGCTAAAACGACTCGTTGCCTGAGTAGTATAGATAGTAGTCGTTTGAAGGATATGAGGTTTTATCTGGGCAGAGACTCGCCTCGAAGGGGACCCCGTGCTGGCGTAACCACTCGATCATCTCAGGGCTGGTCTCACAAAAACGCCGCAGGGTGTCGTCGCTGACGACCCCTTGCGTTTCGAGCTTGAGGTATTGAAACATCGCCTCAGGCGAATCCCCGATGCCCGCTTCATGTTGGATCGAGGTGCCTCCGCCCGCATAGACCACGCCGCCCGAGATGGCTGTGGCACCGCCTCCTGCGAAGCGGTCGACGATGAGCACATCAAGACCGCGCTCGGCAGCCTCGATCGCGGCACAAACGCCCGCAGCGCCCATGCCGACAACGATCAGGTCATAAGGCTGCGAGCTGGTCATCCGCGTAGGCTCTGTCCGCTTTGTGCGAGGTCCCTGAGCAGCTGGGGTGGGGTGAAGCGCTCGCCGTAGCGCGCCGCCAGCTGATCGCAGCGAGCGACAAACTCGGGTAAGCCCTCGTTGTCGATCATGGTCAGCGGTCCGCCGGTGTAGGGCGCAAAGCCCCAACCCATGATCGCTGCGTAGTCGATGTCGGCGGCTTCGATCATCACCCCTTGCTCAACGCAGCGCACACTCTCAAGCGCCTGGGTGGTCAAAAACCGTTGAATCAGATGCTCGACTTTGGGTTGGTCGGCGGCGAGCTCAAAGCGCTCGTTCAACCCCGTCCAGAGGTGTTTGTCGCCGTCGCTTGGGTAGTCATAAAACCCTGCTCCACCAGACTTTCCAATGCGCTTTGCTTCGACGACGAGTTGGTTGAGAACCGGCGTCGCGGCGTTGGCTTGATAGGCGTCACCTAGGTCGGCTTTGGTCTGTTCTCCCACTTGATGCATGAGGGCTAAACCGACCTCGTCAGCGAGCGCTAGCGGCGGCATCGGCATGCCGCTCATACGCCCCGCTTGCTCGATTAAAGCCGGGGCGATGCCTTCGGTGAGCATGCCCACACCTTCGGTGATGTAGGTGCCAAAGACGCGGCTGGTAAAGAAGCCACGCGCATCATTGACGACCACCGGAACTTTGCCGAGGCGCGCCACCAGATCCAGCGCTAGCGCGAGGGTGCGCTCGTCGGTTTTTTCGCCGCGAATAATCTCAACCAGCGCCATCCGCTCAACCGGCGAGAAGAAGTGCAGGCCAATAAACTGTTCGGGTTTGTCGACCGCCTCCGCTAGGCCGGTGATCGGGAGCGTCGAGGTGTTCGAGGCGATCACCGCATCATCGGTGGTGTGTCGCTCTGCAGCTGAGCTCACCTTGGCTTTGGTCGCTCGGTCTTCAAAGACGGCTTCGATGACTAGTTGGGCAGTTTTGAGGTCGGCATAGTCTGCGCTGGGTTTGATTCTCGCCTTGACCGCATCGCACTCCTCTTGCGTGGCGCGGCGGCGCTTGATGCGTCGGTCAAAGAAGCGCTGAACGTAGGCGTGCGCCTTGCTCGCTTCCTCGACGCTGCGATCGATGATGATCACCTCAAGGCCTTTGCGCGCAGCCTCAAGCGCAATGCCTCCGCCCATGAGCCCTGCGCCGATCACGCCAATGCAGTCGAGCGGTAAATCCCCGACTGATTTTGGGCGCCTAGCGCCCTTTTTGGCGGCCTCTAAGTCGAGGAATAAGGTCCTCACCATAGCGCCAGCTACGGGATCGAGGAGCAGACTGACAAAATAACGTTTCTCCACCTCAAAGGCGGCATCGATCGGCAAGCGAAGCCCCTCGGCGATGCAGCTCAAGATCGCTGTTCCGGCGGGGTAGTTGCCATAGGTCTTCGCCTGAAACATGGCGGTCGCGACCATCATGGTGTTCTTGGCTGAGCCTTCCATGTCGCCACCGGGCACCTTGAACCCCTTTTGGTCCCAAGGCTGGATGGAGACCGGGCTATCGGCCAGCCATCGCTCGGCCGTTTCGATCAGCTGATCTGGGGGACACAGTTGGTCGACCAAGCCCATCTTCAGCGCCTTCGCAGCGGGAAAGCTTTTACCCTCCATCAAGACACCGAGCGCCGTTTGCACGCCGACCAAGCGCGGCAATCGCTGAGTGCCACCACCGGCGGGAATCAAACCGAGCTGTGTCTCGGGGAGACCCACCTGGGCGCGCGGGTGGTCGGCCATCACGCGGTGGTGACAGGCGAGGCAGAGCTCGTAGCCGCCGCCTAGCGCTGCGCCATTAATCGCTGCGACCACCGGTTTTCCGCAGGTTTCGATGCGGCGCAGCAGCTCGGCAAGCTCGCCGCCGCGTGCGTGGAGCTCCTCGGCGCTGCGGCCGCCCGTTGCGATCGCCTCGATCTGCTCGAGATCACCGCCGGCTAAAAAGCTCGACTTGGCGGAGCGGATCACCAGCCCTTTAAGCGCTTCATCGCTTGCGTAGTCGGCGATGCATTGTCCCACCGCATCAAGCGACTCTTGATTCCAAACATTAGCCCCTCGGTCAGGCATATCGAGGACGAGGTGTGCGATGGCGTCGTATCGCTCGAGGCGGATCATGAGCACCTCTCAATCACGGTGGCGGTGCCTTGTCCGGCGCCAACGCACAGCGCCACGCAGGCGTAACGCCCCCCAGTCCGCTCTAGCTCGTCGAGCGCCGTTCCAAAGATCATGGCGCCGGTTGCGCCTAACGGGTGCCCAAGAGCGATCGCTCCACCGCAGCGGTTCACTTGGTCTAGATCCAGCCCGAGCTCTTGGCAGAAGCGAAGCACCACGGCGGCAAAAGCTTCGTTGATCTCCCAGGCATCAATATCCGAGACGCTCAACCCTGCTCGCGCCAAAGCCTGCTCGGCGGCTTGAGCCGGAGCGGTCAGCATAATACACGGCTCGGACCCGACGCTAGCACAACTCACGATCCGACCACGCGCTGTTAAACCATGCTTTTGAGCCCCATCAGCAGATGCGAGCAGCACCGCTGCGGCACCATCGACCACTCCGGACGAGTTGCCCGCATGATGAACATGATCGATGCGCTCAATCTCTGGATAGCGAAGACGAGCGACATCATTAAATCCGTAGTTCTCGCCGAGCATCGCAAAGCTTGGTCGAAGCGCCGCGAGATCGTCAGCGGTGGTCGCCGGTCGTGGGTGCTCGTCATGCGCGAGGAGCTCGATACCATTGGGGTCGTAAACGGGCACTAAGCTACGCTCGAAGCGTCCCTCTTTAATCGCTTGCGCCGTACACGCTTGGCTCCTGAGCGCGACCGCGTCGCAGTCGGTTCGGCTGAATCCATATTTTGTGGCCACCAAGTCACCGCTAATCCCTTGGGGAATAAAGTGCAGCGCTGAGGCGATTTGCGGGTCAGTAGCCCACGCTCCACCGGAGGCTCCCATGGCGACACGGCTCATGCTCTCGACACCTCCGGCGATCACTAAGTCGGCTTGTCCGCTGCCAATTTTTGCTGCGGCGAGGTTGATCGCGTCCAAGCCAGAGCTGCAAAATCGATTGATCTGCATCCCCGGAACGCCCTCGCCCAAGCCGGCGATCAAGGCGGCAATTCGCCCTATATCTCCGCCTTGTTCGCCAACCGGCTCAACACACCCGAGGATGACTTCGTCGACGGAGTCCTCCGGGAACTGGTGTCGTGCCTTGAGCGCTCGTAAGGGATGGCAAGCGAGCTCGACCGGGGTGACGGTGGCTAAGCCACCGCTCGCTTTGCCGCGACCTCGCGGCGTGCGCAGCGCATCAATAATTAGAGTATCCACAGCATCTCCTCCTCGTCGCAGCGAGGAAATAGAACGCGTTCTAGTTTGGGGCAACCCATGGCGAAATTGTGGCGGCGAATTGGGCTTTCGGCTATTTTTGGTTAGAGGAACCATTATGTCGATTAGTCTGCGTTTACTTCTATGCCTTTGCGTCGCTTGCGGCGCCGAAGATTCGGACCATCACCATGGGGTTTCTGGACCATCGGGTTCTGCTGACGCCGGCCAGGACTTGCCAGGGGATACCTACATAGCGGGTATGGAGAAGGTCTCGACGGACGGTCACTTTCGTGTGGCCTTGGTTGAATCCACGCCGATACCCCAGGATCTGACCCTCTACACCTGGACCGTCGAGGTGCGCGATGCGCAAGGCGCGGTTTTGGACGAAGCGAGCGTCGTTGCTGAGCCGACGATGCCTGACCACGGACACGGTACCTTTCCGGTGACCACGCCTGGCGTCGCAACGGACGAGACCGGCCGCTTCACCTTGTCAGACATGGACTTGTTCATGGCAGGGACCTGGCAAGTCGAGATGCGGATTACGCATTCAGGCACCACTGACACCGTATTTTTCTACTTTACCTTGGACAACTAAATGCGTGCGATGGGCGTCTTGGTGTTGGTCTGTGCGTGCGGTGAAGACCCCGCCGTTCCCGTCTGCCCGCCCGTCGCATCCGAATGCACCCCGCAGTACGAACCGGTCTTTGATCAGGTCTACACCAACACCATCAGGCGGAGCTGCAGCGTTGGGGGTAACTCATGCCATGGAGGCTCTGCGGGTGCCGGTGGACTGGACCTGAGTTTAGCCGATATCGCCTATGAGCAGCTGCTCGAGCGTCAGCGCGTAGTCCCGAACGATCCTTCGTGCAGCACCATCATTCAGCGGATGCATCATGAAGACCCGGCGAAGTTAATGCCGCCTGGAGCTGGGCTCAGCGCGGAAGAGATCTGCTCCGTACAGAAGTGGATCGAGGCTGGAGCCGAGCGGTGAAGCGTTGGGTTTTAATGATCAGCGCCAGCGCGCTGATAGGCTGTCCAAGCGATCCGACTCCGGTGGACGCCGGGCCGCAGCCCACGATGACTCGCGCTGAGATCCTCGACCCGTTGACCTGCAAGGAATGCCACCCCAATCATTACCGTGAATGGTCGGGGAGCATGCATGCTTACGCCGCCGAAGATCCGGTTTTCATCGCTATGAACCAGCGGGGACAGCGCGAGACCAATGGCGAGCTCGGTGATTTTTGCGTGACCTGTCATGCGCCGATCGCCTTGCTTGAAGGCTTGACCACCGATGGTTTGAATCTGGATCAAGTGCCGGACTACGCCAAAGGTGTGACCTGCGCATTTTGTCATTTAGTGGATGAAGTCCAGGGCACCCACAACGGACAGCTCGGCCTCGCTGATGATCTGGTGATGCGCGGCGCTTATGCCGACCCGACGCCAAACACCGCCCATGCGAGCGCCTACTCAAAGCTTCACGATAAATCGCAGATCGAGTCAGCCGATGTCTGCGGAACCTGTCACGACATTGTGACCCAGCAAGGGGTGCATCTTGAGCGCACCTTCCTTGAGTGGAAGTCCTCCCTTTTTGCTCATGATGTGGACGAAGAGCGTCAGACCTGCGGCGATTGCCACATGAAGGGCCGGACAGCGACCGCAGCCGATGCGCCGGGCGTCAAGCTAAGGCGTGTGCACGACCACCGCATGGTTGGCGTGGACACTGCCTTGACCGACTTCCCAGAAAAAGAAGACCAACGCCGCCAGATTCAGCGCGAGCTCAACACCACCGCCATCGGTATGCTCTGCGTGACCCTTGAAGAGGGCGTCGTGGTGCTGGGTGCCGATTTAGAGAACATGGCGGCAGGGCATTCCTGGCCGTCTGGCGCCAGCCATGATCGACGAGCCTGGGTTGAGGTCGTCGCCTACGACGCTCAGGGCAATGAACTGTTCTCAAGCGGCGTCATTGGCGACCAAGAAACGTTGGTGGATTTGAACGATCCGCAGCTCTGGCGCTTGGGTGATCAAGCCTACGATGCGCAGGGTGAGCCCGCACATTTCTTCTGGGACGTCGCCAGCTACGAGAGCCTGCTGTTGCCACCGCCAAACCATCTGCATCGTGACGGTGAGGTCACTGAGATCAATCCGCATCTCCAGCATGAGTATCGATTTACCGCCACCGAACTGCCAGCTCGTGTGACTTTTAAGACGCGCATTCGAGCCATCGGCTTAGATGTTTTGGATGATCTGATCGAAAGCGGTGATTTAGCGGCTGATATTCGCAATCGGATCCCGACCTTTGACCTTGGCGCGACGGTCCTTGAGTGGAACGCAGAAGACGAGATCACTTGCATCCCTGAAAACCATCACCGAAGATAACAACATGAAATATCTATCTATAGCTCTTTTGGCGCTCTCAGCCTGCGGTGGCGACAGCGACTCGCCGGGCGGTGGCGGCGGTCCGGCCGCAACGGATGCCGGCCCGGTTGCAGCCGGGGCCCTCGCCCTACAGTTTAGCCACGAGATCCAAGGACAGCCGATGGTGGTTGATCAAGCGATGACGCTGGCGGACGGCTCGCCGCTGACCTTCGCTAAGCTCCGGTACTGGTTCTCAAACCTGGTGCTCGTCGGTGACGATGTGGCCGATTATACCGTTCCGGACGCCTACTATTTGATCGAGCAAACCCGTGAGGCGACGCGGGTGCGCGTGGACATCCCCGATGTGCCCTCTGGGCGTTATGTCGGCATCCGTTTTGAGATGGGCGTGGATGAGGGACACAACCACAGCTTAGACACCCTTGTGGGCGAGCTAAGCGCCGGCGTGAACATGAGCTGGAATTGGAACAGCGGCTTTATCTTTATGAAGGCTGAGGGCGAGGTCGGGCTAAACTCGGGCGGCTTTGAAAAGAGCTTCACCTTCCACATTGGACGCGACGAGTCGTTGCGTTTGGTGGAGCTTGAACAGGCCTTTGAGGTCACCTCTGAAGCCGGCGCTGAGCTGCGTTTGCGAGCCGAAGTCGCCCAGCTCTTTGATGAGGTCAACCGCGAGAACAACTTGAGTATTTTGGGTGGTTCCGTGGCGCAGACCATCGCCGATAATTATGGTGCGATGTGGTCGGTCGAGGCTGGAAACTAGCCCTGTTCATGGCTGGCGGTGTGGTCGCTTGCACCACGCCGGAGCCGAGCTCGTTTGATGCGGGGTTCGAGCGATCGATCGATTGGGCTCCGCCAGCGTTTGGTGGAGTGATCCCGAGCCCCGAGCGCAATCCACTGACGCAGGCTGGAGTCGGCTTAGGTCGTCGCTTATTTTATGATCGCAGCTTGAGCGCTGACGGGGCCGTGTCCTGCGCCACATGCCATATTCAAGGGCGCGCCTTCGCCGATGGAATCTCGCGCGGAAGTGACGGCGTCTCCGGTCAGCGACTAGGTCGTCATGCGCCGGTACTTCAGAATCTGGCCTGGCATGATCTCGGGCTGTTTTGGGATGGTGGAGCCAGTGACCTAGAGAGTTTGGTGGTGGCGCCGCTAATCAGTCCCGACGAGCTCGGCGCCGACCCTGATCAGTTGGTGGAGGCGCTCGCCGATGACCCTCTTTATGTCCAGCAATTTGATGAGGCCTTCGGCGCCGAACCCTCTTTGCCCTTGCTCATGCGAGCGGTAGCCCAGTTTATGAGAACGCTGGTCAGTGGTCAGAGCCGGTATGATGCGTTCGTTGCAGGCGAGGCGACCCTCTCTGCAGATCAAATGAGTGGTCTACGGGTCTTTGAGCAGCATTGCGTAAGCTGTCATCCCGCACCGTTTTTCACCGACCACGACTTCCATAACTTAGGCTTAGAAACCGAGTTCTCTGATGACCCGGAAGATCTTCGAAAAGGGCGCGGGCGCATCACGGAGCGCGAAGCTGATTTTGGGCGATTTAAGACACCGAGCTTGCGCAACGTTACGGTCAGCGCACCGTATCTTCACGATGGTCGCTTGTATGATCTGCGAGCGGTCTTAGAGCGTTATCGTGATGGGCTGGTGGTGAGCGATCACCTCGACCCTGCCTTGATCCAAGACAATGGAGAGGCAGGGCTGCCGATATCCGATCAAGACATCGATCATCTAGAAGCCTTCTTTGAGACGCTTGAAGATCGCAGGTTTCTCAACGCACCGGAGTTTGGTGAGCCATGAGCCGCACGTACAGCCAAGTCTTAGGCGACCTTCGCCTGATGCTCGAGGATGAATCCGATGCCGTCGCGATCATGTCGACCGTCGCTTGCGAGCTTCACCACGCCTTCGATCATCTGAGCTGGACCGGGTTTTATCGGGTCAGCGCGCCGGGGCGGCTAACGGTTGGGCCTTATCAAGGGACGCACGGTTGTCTGCATATTCGTTTTGACCAAGGCGTCTGCGGTGCTGCGGCGCGGACTCGTCAGCCTCAACTCGTCGATGATGTCGAGCAGTTCGAAGGCCATATAGCGTGCTCCTCAGCGACTCGCTCGGAGCTGGTGATGCCGATTCTCAAAGCCGGCGAAGTCGTCGCCGTGCTCGATTTGGACAGCGAGCAGCTCGCCGCCTTTTCGGCGGCTGATGTTGACGCGCTCGAGCCGTTTTGTGCGTGGCTTGGTGAGCGTCTCTAGTACTGCCAGGGAAAGCCCGAGAAGTCCTGGTCACGTTTTTCAAGGAACGCATCTCGACCTTCACGTGCTTCGTCGGTTCCGTAGGCGAGGCGGGTCGCCTCACCTGCGAAGATCTGTTGCCCGACCAAGCCGTCATCGATCAGATTAAAGCCGAATTTGAGCATGCGTTGAGCGGTGGGGGATTTCGTGATGATCGCCTCAGCCCAGCGCAGCGCTTCGGTTTCAAGCTCTTGGTGCGGCACGGAGGCGTTGACCATACCCATCGCCGCCGCCTCATCGGCGGTGTAGTTGAAGCCGCAAAAGAAGATCTCTCTCGCCTTCTTTTGTCCCACCATCCGCGCCAGATAAGCCGAGCCAAAACCCGAGTCAAAACTCGCCACATCAGCGTCCGTTTGTTTGAAAATGGCATGCTCTTTACTGGCAAGAGTCAAGTCGCAAACCACGTGCAAACTGTGACCACCACCAACAGCCCAGCCGGGTACGACTGCGATCACAACTTTGGGCATAAATCGAATCAGTCGCTGCACCTCAAGGATGTGCAAACGACCCAAACGAGCGGGGTCCACCGTGCCCGATTCGCTGTCTTCATATTTGTAGCCATCTTTGCCTCGAATGCGCTGGTCGCCGCCTGAGCAAAAAGCCCAGCCGCCGTCTTTGGGTGAGGGCCCATTACCGGTGAGCAAGACACAGCCGACGTCGCTCCATTGCCGCGCATGGTCCAAGGCGCGGTAGAGCTCATCGACCGTCGCCGGACGAAAGGCGTTGCGGCAATCCGGTCGATCAAAGGCAATACGCACCACGCCGAGTTGATGGTGTCGGTGGTAGGTAATATCCGAAAAATCGAACCCTTCGACCGAGCTCCAAGCGTTGGCGTCAAAGATAGGACTGATCATGGCGTCTCTCCCGTTAGGGCGGCAGATGCCAGCCCAAGCGCGCTAAGGAAAGCCTTTAGCGTGATGGGTAACTGCGTACCGCCTGACCCAGCCGGTCTGCTTGGTCGAGGCGCCCGCCGAGCGCTTTGCGTCGAGCCTGAGCGCCTGCAAACGAGATGCCTTCGGTACCGTCCATTCGCCACAGGCTGACCTGAGCGCTCGCTTCGGCTCGAACACCCGTGGCGCAAGGAAGCGATTTGCAGGAAATGACCCGAGCGCCGCTCGTTCCCTCGAGCTCCCAACGACTCTCAAGATTTTGACTTCGACCTTCGAGGCTAATCACCAATTCGCCATCGATCGAAACCAAGGTGAAGGGTAACCCGTCATGCGCTTTACCGCAGTTGCGATCCTCACCGCTGACCCACGGGAAGTTACGCTCTTGGCAGATAGCGAGCATTGGCTCGGTCAGGTTGTCATGGCGGCATTCGGCGCGGTTGACGACGTCGGCAATATCAACGCCTTCAATTCCAATATCCGGACGCTGCTGATTGGTCAGGTCTTCGAGCAAAATATCCATGATCGCTTGTTCACCCAGAGCGATTTGATCATGGGCTTCGGCGTCCCCCGAGTCGTCCAGCAAATCCCAGAGCAAGGGCGCGACCAAATATTCGCTGATCCCACCATCTAAACGATTCGAGCCGGTGCCACGATATTGGTCGTTGTCACCGATCGTCTCTAGGTCTTTGCTGCTCTGCCCGCGGCCGCGCATGTCGATGTAGAAGCGCTGGTTGCTCGCCATCGAGCCAAAGAAGGTGGCGACCCCTTCACCAAAGGCAAGCAAGGGGTTGGTTCGATCCCCGTTGTGGCTGCCGCCCGGTGAATCGTCATGACTAAACCGGTCCATAAAGTAGTGCGCAAACTCATGACGAATCACGTCGTCGTCCCACTCGTCAGGGTCAGCTTCTTGACCGCCAAGGCGGATCCGGTTCCGCGAGTAGCATGACCCGCAATTCCAGCTCTCCAAGGGAGCCCACTGGATCGTGAGCCGGGGCGCGTCTTGCTGAGTAAAACGTCTCACGAATCGATAGGTTTCGACCGAGGTCGCCAGAATGTTGAACGCCGCACCCGCTGGGGTGCCATGATCTGCGATCAGGTCAATGGTCTCATCGGGCGCCGGCACAAAGGGCTCGTTCGTGATCGAGTACAGGGCAGCAGGATCGCTCCGGTTAATGACTCGAACCGGGGTGTTTGAGAGGCTCTCCGCCAGCGCTCTGATCCGCCAATTCTCCTGGTCGACCCACTCGGCCTCAAGGACGTAGCGACCTTCTTCATCCGCGGTGGCGGTCGCCAAAATTCGCTCTTCATCGCCGCCGAGCAATTCGACGCGCACGAAGGGTACGACCCGGTTTTGAGTCTGACCGGTCATCCCTTGTCGATTGTAGAGTCGATCGGAATACAGAACCTGCCCACTCAGGCGGATGTAAGAGCAGACATCGTCTTGGTTTGGGTTGGCGGTTCGAGGGCAGTTGTCGAGCTCGTCTGACCAGTCATCGCCATCGGCGTCTTCGGCGTCGTTGCAGGCATCTCCCAACCCATTTGAGTCGCTGTCGGCTTGGTCGATATCCGCAACATCCGGGCAGACATCGACGTCGTTGAGGTGGCTGTCACCGTCTCGATCATCATCACACGGGTCACCTCTGCCGTCGTCGTCAGCGTCGGGTTGAGCGAGCGTTTCAAACCGCAGCGCGTCCTGATTGAGGTCCAAAGCCGAATTGTTTCGACCCGGAACGCTCACCGCGACATTGCGCGCGTAGTTTTGCAGCCCTTGAGTAGCTGTGCGGTCGCCGCGCGTCACGCAAGCAGCGCAGACTATGTCAATGGCGCCCGCTTCATACAGCACGATCTGGAAGAAGTTTCTCGGGTCGCCATTGCCCGCGCCGTAACCCGGGACACGGTCCCATTCGACCGTAAAGATCCTGTTTGGGGCTTCACCGGTGGTGCCGTAGCGGACGCTGCCGCCTGCCGATGGGTCAAGGTCAGTCCAAAATCCCATGACCGCTAGCCGCGAAGCTTCCTCGCTAGGCAGGGTCTGGGCGCGATCATAGCGCTGGTTTTGACCGGTGAGTTGAAAGCTGATGAAGCCGTTTGAGTGGATCCGAACCCGCTCTCGCCAGCCCGAGAAGAAGGGGAATTTAAACCCGATATCTAAGGCTTCGCTGCGGCTGTCATCGCCGAGCTCGACTTCATTCGCTGGATGTGCCTGAAGCACGACCTCGATCGAGCGCCCCTGCCAGCCGACGTTGGCTTGATTCGGGCAGTTGTCGAGCCCGTCAGCGACGCCGTCACCGTCGCCGTCTGGGGTGATTTGGCAGGCGTCGCCTTGATCGTTTTCATCTCGGTCGACCTGCTCAGGGTTGTAGCGCTCTGGACAGTTGTCCGCATCGTCGCACAAGCCATCGCCGTCGCTGTCGCCCGATGGGCTCGCAGGGCAGGCGTCACAGGCGTCGCCGATGCCGTCCTCATCACCATCTTCTTGGAGCGGGTTCGCAACGTCTGGGCAGTTGTCTTCGCTGGCGCAGACGCTGTCTTGGTCGCTGTCCGCACCCGCATCATCCGGGCAGGCGTCGCAGGCGTCACCCCAGCCATCAAAGTCGGTATCCTCTTGGTCTGGGTTCGCCACCTCGGGACAGTTGTCGTCAGCGAAGCACAGGCCATCGCCGTCCGGATCGTTGTCGCGATCGAGCGGGCAGACATCACAAGGGTTACCGATGCCGTCGCCGTCCTCATCCGTTTGGGCGGTGTTGGCGACCTCAGGGCAATTATCAAGCTGGTCGACGATGGTGTCGAGATCTTTGTCGTCGATCGGGGGTGCTTCAACGGCGACCGAGCATGCCACCGAGGATAGCAAAACTAAAGAGAACAGTCGTTTCATGGCAGGTTCTTAGCCCTCATCAGCCTAGTTCGCCAAATCGGTTGTCTCAGAGCAGCGCTTGAGGCCATCATCTCGACCATGAGATGGCTTCTACTGGTCAGCCTAAATACGCTCGCGTGCCACACACCGCCGCCGCCGGACTGGTGCGGTGATCAGGCGCCTGACGCGTCGTGCTTTCGAGAAAAAAGACCTTTAGACCATCCGAATTTGAAGCGCGCTCAAGAGATCGCTGCAGCCTTCATGCGGCGCCACCCAGCCACCGAACTTAAATGGGGTTGGGAAGATGGGGTCTTATTGACCGCCTTGTCCGAGCTGCATCGCGTCACTCAAGATGCAGCGGTTGAGCGCTACCTCAAAGACTACCTCGATCACCACCAAGCCGAGTCCGTGGCGTTTGAGGTCAGCGACGATTGCCCACCGGTTTCGGTCGCGGCCTACCTTGGCGGTTACGACCCGATGGTCGCTGCGATGAATCAATATCTTGATGTCGAGGCGCTTCGAACCCCCGAGGGTTTACTCAATCACAACGGCGTCCTCGAGCTTATTCCTCCGAGCGCCTGGCTTGATTCTTTGTTCATGTTTGGCATGCCCTTGATGCGCCAAGCGGAGTTTCAAGGGCGACCAGAGCGGCTTGAGTTTTACGCGGTACAGCTGCGCTTGTTTGTTGAGACATTGCAGCATTCATCTGGCTTGTTTCAGCATGCCGATTCGTATTGGATCAACGCTCAAGATGACGGCGTTTTCTGGGCTCGTGGCAACGGCTGGGTGACCGCTGCGATCGCCGAGTATCTTCGTTTGCGCCGAAACCAAGGCGAAGACGATGAAGCCGTTCGTCAAGCCTTTATCCGTCACGTGGATGCGTTGATCGAGCGCCAGGCAGAGTCCGGGCGTTGGTGGACTTTGCTGAGTCATCCTGGCGAGGTTTATCAAGAGACCAGCGCCGGCGCGCTCTTCGCATTTGGGATGGCGCGAGCTTGGCGATACGGCGTCCTCGATGACAAGGTCCTGCCCGTGATTAACCGAGCTATCGATGGTATCCTAGAGCGGGTTGAGAATCGCCAAGACGGGCCGGTCGTGGTGGGCATTTCGGGACCGACGATGGCTGGTACCAAGGCGGTCTATGCTCAGGTCCCCTTGCGTGAAGATGTCAGTTTTGGAGTAGGTGCTGTGGTGTTTGCGTTGATTGAGTCGTCAGGATTACCCCAATGAGATACAGCGCAGGCTTAGCTTTGCTCTTGGCCGCTTGCTCGGAGGATCCGCCTCCGGAGCCTGAACGGGTCATTGTCCACCCGCACCTCGCCGTGCGAGCGGACCAAAAGGAATCGATTTTGGCGCGTCTAAACGATGCCCCATTCGACGCTCTTTACGCCCGGATCACGGCGCGAGCGGACAATGAGTTCAGCGAGCCAGAGGCTGGTGTTTGGGACTGGAAAACCTACAATAAAAATGCCTGCATCAGTCAGGCCAACGCCTTTTTAGCCTGGCTGCACGATGACCCGACGCGCGCCGAGAAGCCTCGCCAGTATTTTCGAGATTTAGCGACCGATTATGAGAACCACAACAGCTGGGATTTGAACATTCGGATGCCGTACATGGCGGTGTGCGGTGTTCATACCTGGGATTTCTTGATGGGCAGCGGCTTCTTTCCCGCTGAGGAAGCCTCGGCAGCCCAAGACAAGTTGGTGCACATCGCCCAAGCTCATTTTGACCACTACGTGATGGATTCGTTTTATCGCTACACGGCGCTTGAGGTCACTCAAAACAACCACCCCTTGCGTACCGCCTCGACGCTGGCGCTCACCGGGATGGCGTTCCCTGATGCACCCGGTGCCATGGAGTGGTTGGGATGGGCCTTAGCCGAGTATGATTATTTGTTCTCTGAGGAGGGCCATTACATTCAGGCTGAAGGCGGCGTTTCCGAAGGCCCGCATTATTATTTCTTTGGCTTACCAGCCGTTATGGCGGCGCTGATTGCGGCGGATAACGGGTGGGATGAGGCTCGGCCGATCAAACGGAATTGCTTATCACGAAACATCGGTCCGCCTTGGAACGCAGGCGACTGCACCGAGACCTCGTTTGACTTCTCAAACCCGCTCAGGCGCGAGCGTTTCGCCAAGGCTATGGATTGGTCGATGGCGCTTCGAATGGGCGACGGTGGGCGATTGTCGATTGCAGACGGGGGTCGGCATTCGCCCAATGGTCTGGCGCTGATGGCTGGGTATGCTGAGGGTAAAGAGCACCTGGTTTGGGATTGGATGACCAATCAACGCGATGAGCTCAAGACGACCGGCGGGATGCACCTGACCATTCACCACTTGGCGCATCTGCCACATCCTTTGACCGCCTCGGAGCCGAGCTGGCTTAATCGGTTCATGCCCGATTCGGGCTATGCTGTTTTTCGCAGCGGATGGGATCCTCAAGCGCGCCTTGGGGTGTTGATGGCGGAGCATGGCCCGGCGCGTCTCACGCTTCATGACCATGTCGACGGCATGCACTTTATGCTCGAAGCCTTTGGCGAATACCTCGTCATTGATACCGGCTATTATAAGCCCAACGAGCTCAACAACGCTCGAACTGCGAATGCCCCAGCGCACAACGTGATCTTGATCGACGGTCAGGGCGCTCCAACCAAGGGGCTGCTCAACGACTGGGGTGGGGCAGACGCCTATTTAGAGAACACCCACGACGGTCAGCGTCTAGCCTACGCCGAAGCGCGCC
The DNA here is from genome assembly GCA_040260805.1 of Myxococcota bacterium. Classification (GTDB taxonomy): domain Bacteria; phylum Myxococcota; class UBA4151; order UBA4151; family UBA4151; genus CACGMS01. The sequence goes on from JBDQPD010000042.1 coordinate 17,353, forward strand.
AGCGCTATCAAAACACGAACTTCGTACGCTCGATGGCTTTTGTCGGCGGTCGGTACTTTGTGATCGCCGATCGCCTGACTAGCGACGCCGCCGAGGCGCGTGAGCATCGCTGGCGTGTGCACGCGGGGGTGGGTCGCGATTATCCAGGTCAATCGAGCTTTGAGGGGAACCGCGCGACGCTCACCGCAACCCATGCTCGTCTCGAGATCGCGCTGGCGAGCCCATCCGGTGATGTGGTTTTTCAGGCGCCTCCCTTCGTAGAGGACCAGGCGCCTTACGTGCACTCGATCAACGGTCACGGTCATCATGACGTCCTTGATGGGGTGATCAGCGCGCGTCAGCCCAGCTTTCTTGGGGTGCTGCTGCCTTCACCAACCGATGACACCAGCCTCACGATTGAGGCTGTTGATGCGCCGGAGGGAAGCGTCGCTTGGCGCATCGTCGGTGGCGAGACCGACGATCTGATCTGGTTGCGATCCGGTGGCGTTGAGCTGCCGCTTGAGGTGAATGCTGAGTTGATCCAGACCGACGCAGAGCTGCTTATTTTGAGCGGTTCGGATGCTGGTTTGATGGTGTCTGGTTCCTCGTTGAGCGTGGGCGGCGTCCAGCGCGTCCAGCTCGACAGCGTCGCCCCGGTTCACGGTTGGGAGCCCGGTGATTGACGCGCGCTTAGAAACGGGCTGTTCTTGGTCATGATGCGTACTTTTTTACTGAGCTTTTTAGTCGCCTCGTCGGCTTTTGCGCACGGGGGGCAGCTGGCGGCAGAGGTCCTCTTTTATGAGGGCGACGATCTGCGCGCCGTGAGCTCAAACTTTGGCTTGTTGACCGCTACCGAGCGCGGGTTTGAGTGGAGCTGCTTTGACACGCTAACGAGCGTCCCGTTCACCGGGTTTTATCACGGCGAAAAGTGGTACGCTCAAACACGAGCCGGGCTCTTTGAGAGCCCTGATAAGGGCTGCAGTTGGGCGGCCGTGGGAGGGTCGCTCGCTGGGCAGCCGGTGGCGACTCTTCGTGTCGATGAGCAAGGTTTGGTGGCGAGCGCTCAGCGACTCCCGGGGCTCGGTCAGTTGCACCGTTTAGGCGAGGCAGGTTTTGCCCCATGGGGTCAGCCGCTCCCCCAAGGTGAGTTGGTCGACTTTAAAGTACGTCGAGTCGACGGCGCTGTTTTTGCGCTGATTCATGATGATGGACAGGACCCGGCGGTCTGGTTTGTGGATTCTGAGTTAGGTGAATGGTCGTTGGTGGCGAGCTTAGAAGGGCTCGCAGTGCCGCGCTTTATCGACCTGGAGCTCGGTGACGATCAGCTCGTCGTCGCTGTTTTTCGTGGCGCCGCTGGAGAGCTATGGGCGATCGATAACCAAAACCAACTGACGCGCCGAGCGCAGCTGCCGACACCGATCCTTGAAGGGCGCAGCAGCGGCGATGAGCATTGGGTGATCACCCTGACTGGTGTGCCACTCAAAGCCACGGGGAACGGACCCTTTTTACCCGCCGAGGGACCTGAGCACTGCTTGGCTTCAAAGACCGAGCAGATGGTAGCTTGTGGGGATATCGACGATGGGCACCTGGTCCTGGCGCGCGTGCCCGGTGGGTTTGAGACCGAATATCCGTTCTCAACGATCGTGGGTCCTGCCTGCCCTGAAGCCGAATGCAATGAGCGCTGGGCTCAGATCGAATCCAGCCTAAACCCACAGCCTGATGCCGGCTTGGTGGTGGACGCTGGACCACCGGTCGAGCCGTCGAGCGGCTGTGGCTGTTTGAGTGGTTCGACAGCCTCGCTCGGGTGGTGCATTTTGCTCCTCGGGCTGCGGAGGCGCCAGCGATGTTAGAGGGCGTTCGAGTCGTTGATTTGTCGCGCTTGTTACCGGGTCCGATGGCGAGCTGGTATCTGCGCGGTATGGGCGCTGAGGTGATCAAGGTCGAGGACCCTAGAGTCGGCGACTACTTGCGCTTTTCGCCGCCCTTTCGAAGGGACGGCTCGTCCGCTTGGTTCGCCGCGCTCAATGCGGGCAAGCGAAGCATCGCGCTTGATCTAAAGGACCCGAACGCTCAAGCGCAGCTGCTCGATCTGCTCGGGACCGCCGATGTTTTGATTGAGAGCTTTCGACCGGGTGTTTTGGCTCGTTTGGGATTGGACCCCAAAGCCTTGCGCATCACGCACCCTCGCCTGGTCATCGTGTCCATCTCAGGCTTCGGTCAGACGGGCTCTCGAGCTGCCGACCCTGGCCATGATCTGGGTTACTGTGGTCTTGCGGGTTCGCTGAGTTTGAGCGCTCGTCACGACCAGGTTCCGAGCCTGCCCGGGCTACCTGTTGCGGATATGGCTGGCGGCGCGCTGACCGCTGCGCTGACCGTTTGCGCTGCTTTGTTCGCTCGCGAGCGCAGCGGCGCAGGGCGTTGGGTTGATGTGAGCATGACCGAAGGGGTCTTGGCGATGATGACCCCTTACTTGGCAGCGACGGCAGCCGGACATCGGCCGGCACCGGGCGCCGATCTTTTGACCGGCGGATGGGCTCGTTACGGGATCCATCGCTGCAAAGATGGCGGCTTGATTGCGCTTGCTGCGATCGAGGACCAATTTTGGAATCAGCTGCCCGAACTCTTGGGTCATCCGGTGCCTGAAGACAAAGCCCAGCTCAGTGAGCTCTTCGCCCGTCGAACCCGAGACGAATGGTCCGAGCTGCTGGCGCCTGCCTGCGTCACGCCGATCCTTGAGCTCGAAGAGGTGCTACGCTCAAGTCTGCATCACGAACGTGGCGCATGGAGAGGCTCCGCTGAAGATCAGCGGGTCTCACCGGCGTTCTTTTCAGATCGGGACTTTGTCACGCTGCCAGCACCCGAGCTTGGCGAGGCGAACAGCGAGCTGCTCACCTCAAACACCTAGCGTCTAGTCTGCCGCCGATGGTAAAGCCTCGCCCTGGCGACGACCTTGGCGGATCTTTAACACATCGATCGCTTTGGCTAGTCGATAGGCGACATCGCTCACCTTTTCGGGGGTATCGATAATGTCTTGGCGGATCTCAAGCTCAAGGTAGATCACGCCGTGCCGACAGCCATGCAATCCAGCCGAGTAGATGGCGCCGTCTTTGCCTGAGTAAGGCTCGTTGAGCGCCGTGACGAAGCCGTTCTCGCGCAGGTGATGGGCGAAGCGATGAGCCACCGGATCGAACCGGTCATACAGCACACCCATCTCCATCGGGCGGATCTCATCGCCGAGAACTGGAGTGAACGAATGAATGCTCAGCAGCAACACATCACCGCCGTGCGCTAACCGCTCGCTCAGGCAGGCGTCGATCTCAGCGTGATAGGGCTCGTGATAAGTGGCTCGCCGCCGAGACCGCTCCTCGTCATCTAGATCCTGATTGAAGCTCAGGGGATAGCCTTCGACTTCAGGTCGGATCCAATCCCATTCGGCGACATGCCGATTCGGATCGCAAACGAGACGTGAAAATCGTGAAAAAATACCGGCACACTCTTTGTGTTCGATCAGCGCTCGAGTCACCGCGCCAGCGCCTGGGTCCCAGCCCCAGTGGGTTTCCAGCCAAGGCAAATCTTCTGCCGTCGCTTTAATTTCGTCTGGAAGTCGGTTGGAGGCGTGTTCGCAAGTGACGACTAAAGGCCGAGTGTGGTTGCGGTCACCAACGATTTCAAAAGCGGTATGTTCCACGCAAGCTCCTCTGTGAACCGGCTCCTAAGATGAACGGGATGTCTTTGGCAAACCCGCGAAGATTTATACCGCTTCGGGATAGGGGCTATAAAACTGCGCATACCAACGCCTTAGCTTCATAATCGGACCATCATCGGCGCACAGCATCGGCAGCTCGCGGAAGGTTTTGTTCTCCCAAATTTCAACATCCTCAAGGAAGCCTTGGGTCAGGTTTTCAATATACTTTGCAGCGATCTTCGCAGTTCTTTCCTCGTTGCCAAGGGGTTTGAGCGAGACCCCAAAACGAAGATCAAGAGTGTGCTCGTCAACCATCGTGTGCGCATTGACCAAGAGCGAATGCAGGACGCCGCGCATGTCCGAGATTTGCACGCCCGGGCCGTAGTAGGTTGCCTCGAGCTCGAACTCGTCTTTGCCGCCGCCCCGAGGGTAGGCGGTGCCTTGATTGATCTGAATTGCTTTATGGTCTTCGAAGCGGTTTTCAAAGCGTCCGACATGGGTGCCATGAATGTACTTGAAATGAGCGATATCAACCACGTTTTCAACGATCTCTCTGCTGTGGGTGTTGATCCGTAAAATATGGTGCTGCCAGGGTAACCACTCCCCATCCCCTACCGGCAGCTCCGGAACATCAAACTCAGGTCCGCCACCCTCGGGGTGATGCCACAGGTAGATCAGCCCGCCTTGCTCGCGCACCGTCCAAGGTTCGAGTCGAGCCTTCCGTGGGATGCGTTTCTCCGTGTAAGGAATCTCGATGCACTGACCGCTCTGATCAAAAAGCCAGTGGTGGAAGGGACAGCGAATACAGCTTCCTTCCACTTGACCGCCGGCGCCTAGATGGGCGCCTAGGTGAGGGCAGTAGCCGTCTTTGACTTGAAGGGTCCCGTGGTCATCGCGAAAGGCGACGAGCGCTTTACCAAAGTATTGGTGCTTCTTGACGGTTCCAGGTGTGTATTCGTCGGAAAAACCGATCACAAACCAGCCCTTAGGATAGCCTTCAAAGCGCGGTAAACCCGACTCCATACGATCCCCTTTTGCCGGCCCAACTAGAACATGTTTCATTCGGACTGTGCAAGGCGCTGCTAGGCAACCTCGAAGCCAGCAGGTAGAGGCGCATCACCATGGCCATCCGTATCGACCACGACCGCTTATTGGCGCCGCTCACGACCTTGCAGGTGGGCGGTCCTGCGGACCACCTCGTGCGAGCTCAGAGCCAGAGTCAGGTCGTCGAAGCGATTTGGCATGCTCAGCGCGAGGGACTCGAGCTCACCATCTTAGGCGGTGGCTCCAACAGCCTGGTTGCGGATCAGGGGGTCTCGGGCTTGGTCTTGCAACCGGCTCTATTGGGTCGCGACGTGACCCGGGACGGTGATCTCGTCGTCGTTGAGGTTGGGGCTGGTGTCCTTTGGGATGACCTCGTGGCTTGGTCGGTCGCTGAGGGCTTATGCGGTCTTGAAGCGCTCAGCGGGATCCCGGGCTGGGTTGGCGCCGCGCCGATGCAGAACATCGGCGCTTATGGGCAAGAGGTGGCCAGCGTCGTCGACGCCGTTCAGGTCGTGAGTCGGCAGCCAGGTGCCTCCAAGTGGCTGCCCGCCGAGCAGCTTGGGTTTGCGTACCGGATGAGCTCATTTAAGGGGGTTTGGCGGGATCGCTTTGTGATCACAGCGGTTCGCTTTCGTTTGCGTCGTGGTCGGCCTACAGAACCCAAATATGCAGAGCTGGCTAAAGCGCTTGGTGGTCAAGTCGACCATCCCGAGCAGGTTCGCCAGGCGGTTCTGGAGCTGCGTCGAGGAAAGTCCATGGTCATCGATGATCAGGACCCCAACCACCGCAGCGCCGGGTCATTTTTTCTGAACCCAATCCTAAGCCCTACCGAATTTGAGATGCTTCGTGCTCGGGTCACCCAGGCCAGCCTTGATTCGAATTCAATTCCGAATTGGTTAGACGCCAAAGGGGTCAAAGTGCCTGCGGCTTGGTTGATGGAGCGGGCCGGATTGACCAAGGGGTTTCGTCTAGGCGCCGCTGAGTTGTCGACGAAGCACTGCCTTGCGTTGATCAACCCAGGCTCGGCTCGGGCTTGTGACCTGCTTGCGCTGGCGGCGTTCGCGCGGCGTCAAGTCGCCGAGGTCTTTGGGGTGCGCTTGGTCCCTGAGCCGGTCTTCGTGGGCTTTTCGCAAGGGGTGGACGCCTTGCTGCGAGCGAGCGAATGAATAGGACAGCCCCGATCGAGGTCAAAGGGTCAATGACCTGAGGAGAGATGATGCGCTGTATCACTGGTTTGCTCACCTTAGCGCTATGCGTTCCCACCGCAGCTCAGGCAGGGCGTTACAAAAATTATTCAAGCGGCGGGTCGGCCCCCTCGACGAGCCAAAACGCGTTCTTAGCGCCGAGCCCGTACAGTCGCGGCGGCCGCGCAAAGACGCGCCTGAGTTTCACCACCTCGCCTCTTTGGGCTTTGGTCGGTTTGGCGAAGATTAAGGGTGAGGTCCGTGTGCTCGATCGTGTGAGCTTCGCGGTCCAAGCAGCGGGCGGATACTCGGTGCCTCACGCACAGCCAACGGCTGGTGTTGGGGCGCAGCTCGCGGTCTATATGTCGGGTAATTTTGATCGGGGTTGGTCGCTTGGTGGGAACTGGATGCAGTTTGGATCGATGCTGAAACCAAGCGAGCTGATCGGCAGCCCTTGGGAGCGTTTTGAGGGCGCTTACTTGGGATGGAAATCCACAGCAGCAAACCGTAACGTTCTTGAGCTTCAGTTGGGCGCCCAGCGTTGGAGCCGGTCGGACAATTCCCCGCTCGAAACCGAAGCCGTTGAGATCCTCCCGACCTTTGGTTTAAACTACGGCTGGGCTTGGTAGCGAGAAGGGATCGAAACCCGTTTGGGGTTGGCGCTGGGTGTCATCGACTCGACAGCGCTCAGCGCCTGGTTCATTACTAGGGTCCAAAGGGGAACCATTTGCGGTCTTTCTTAGCGATCACGATCAGCCTGCTCGGGTGCAGCCCTGCGCCTCCCGTTCCAGACGGGTCGAGTCGTCGCGACGCTGGACCCGTGGCTGACGCCCAAACGCCGGCGGCTGACGTCGCCGCAGGCGTTGACGCGTCGTGGCAGCCGGACATGGGTTCTAAAGTCGACGCAGGGCGAGTTGATCACTGCGAAGACTGGGTGGACCGCTTACAGCTCGATGAGCAGATGATGGCGAACCCAGGTTTCGGCCGGCGTCGACTCGAGCGACCGATCGTTTTGCATCATGGGATGGCCGGCTTTCGTGACCTTGGCCCGCTCGAATACTTTTCATCCGTTCCCGAGCATTTGCGAGGTATGGGTTATGAGCTGTACTTGACCCAAGTCCTGCCGATTCATGGCAGCGCCATGCGCGCCGAAGAGCTCGAGCAGCAGCTCCGCTGCATCAACCACATCGCCGGCTCAGATGGCGTGCATGTGATCGGGCATTCACAAGGAGGAATCGACGCTCGGATGGTCGCCTCAAGACAAGGTGATGAGCGCTTGATTCATACGCTCACGTTCCTGGCTACCCCCAACCGAGGAAGCGCCGCCGCCGATGCGTTCTTAGCGCTCCCGCTCGCAGGGCGAGGTCCGCTCACTCAAGCCTTGATGCTGATCTATTCTGGATTGGCGGGGCGCCCAGATGCTGAAGCTAATTTGAACCAACAGATGCAAGAGCTCTCGCGTGAGTACATGGAAGCCTTCAATCGAGAGACGCCGGACCACCCCGACGTTCGCTACCGCTCATGGGCTGGTCGCAGCGTCCCCAACCGGCTGGTCCGTGACCTCGCATCTGAGGCTTGTGACTCGGGTGTTCACGCCAACCCCGATGGGCGTGATCTGGTGGACCCTCTTTTTCGGTTGCTGCAGCCGACGGTCACGCGAGAACAGGGTCCCAACGATGGGTTGGTCGCCGTGAGCAGCGCGAAGTGGGGTACTTTTATGGGCTGTGTGCCCGCCGATCATCTGGACGAGGTCGGGATGCTCGGTGACCGAGCACCTCAGCGCTTTTCCGGATTTAATTATCTCGAACTCTTTGAGACCATCGCTGAAGATTTGATGAACCCTTGAGCCCGAGCGCGATCGTCGGTATCCGCCTGGCTGCGGAGGCGAGATGCGCAGAGCGATTCTAGTGTTGCTGTTCAGTGCCTGCGTCAGCGATGGGCCTGCGGCTCGACGTGGCGTAATCGGTGTTGAGACGGCGAGTCGGCGTGATCAGCTGATGCTGGCGCGTGCGCTTGAAGAAGCCTCGAGTCGGGCCGCCATGGCGTTCGCTGATCGTGTTCAGGGCCGCAGCATCACGCTGGGTGTTCAAGACGGCGCGAAGGCTGGCGCCTCGCTCCTCGCCAACCTCTTAGAGCGAGACCTGCTGCGCGGCGGCGCAGCGGAGGTTAAGCGCTCAAAAGGCGGCGCGATTCAGCTGCGTATCTTGCTCAAGGCTCATGGCTTAGAAGAAGCTCCAGTCAGCGACGGTGTGGAGATCACGGCCTTCGTTGATGCTGACTTGCGGTTGATCGATGGACGCGGGCGAGCGCTTCAGGATCTTAAACTGCGTGTCCAAAAGGTTGAGCGAGTAGACTCCCGGGGTTTTCGGACCAAGGTCGAAGGCGCCGCTCAGCGTCCAGCGGCTACCAAGAAGCGCAAACGGGCATCGAAACCCGTTGTCGAGTTGGATGCGGGCGAGACCCGGCGCGAGCGCAAACGTCGCGCCAAACAAGAAGAGACTCGAGCGCGCAAAGCCGCTGAGCGCAAAGCGCGCAAGGAAGAGGAGCGCCGTCGTCGATTGAAAGAAGCTGAGGCTCGCGCTGAAGCCGAGCGGCGCGCCGAAGCGGAGCGTCGACGGGCAAAGATGCAGCGCCAGCTCCGCGATAATGAAGCTCAAGGCGCTGAGCGCCGCAGCGCTGATCGTGAGGCGAAGCGTCGTCGCGCAGATGATCAATATGAAGAAGAGCGTAAGCGCCGCAGGGCTGAGCCCGAAGTCAAAGCTGTGGTCCCTCGTCCGCAGCTCGACCACGCCACCCATTGCGCGGTGGATGAGCAGATCCTCTTCTCATGCAAGGTGCGCGGCGCTCAAATCGTCTCGATCTGCGGTAGTCCAGACTTAGCCCGTCGTCGCGGTTGGCTTCAGTACCGTTTTGGGAAAGCCAAGAACGTGGTTCGAACTTATCCTGAAGACCGCGACGCATCCCGGGCATCTTTTACTTACGCTCAAGAGCAGAGCGGTGAGTCGCTTGGCGTCCAGCGCGTCTATTGGACACAAGACGATCGGCGCTATGAAGCCTGGGTCAAGCAAGTCGATCCCTTTGCCGAAGAAGACGCCGCCGCTGCTGGCTTCAAATTGTTTAAGAATGGCAAGCCTCACCGCGACTGGAAATGCGTGAGTGAGTACGTTGAAGATCTTCGCAGTTTAGATGGCGTTGTTCTCGATCCGGAATAGCGCAGCGCGGTGAGCTGACTCGGGGTTCGAATGCGACCTCAGAACCCTAGGGTTTAGGCACCTTCCTCGGTGTCTTTACGCCGACGATCCTCACCATCCTCGGCGTGATCATGTACCTGCGCTCCGGCGGGGTGATCGGCAACGACGGTATCTGATCTGCCTTGATCCTCGTCGTGTGGTGGGCTGCCGCCCGTAATAACGGTGATTTGATGCTGACG